>CALLPS010000445.1 GCA_938015355.1 uncultured Pleurocapsa sp. | reverse complement strand
TCGAGAATATAATCAAGAGCTTCGTCTTGGAGAAATACTAGCTATTAGGGGCTGGCTTGAACCACAAACTGCTGATTTTTTTGCGGATGAATGGCAATTTTTATTACAGCAGAAAAACAAGTATCCTTTAGGTTACTATTTGGAAAAATCAGGATTGCTGACCTCAGAACAAATATCCTCAATTTTACAAGAGCAAAATAAGATTTGGCTCAAATTTGGTTCAGTTGCTATCATTCAAGGATTAATTAAACAGAACACCCTTGATTTTTTCTTAGATAATTTGTTTCCTTTATCATTATCATGCTCACCTCAAATAGGCAAAAAAAATAGTCTAAATTTTAACAATTTAGAAACTAATAAATCTGAGATTAAAGATAAATCAATAGCAGAAAAATCTGATATCGATTATGATGATATTCCTTGGATTGACTAAAGTATCTCTGATAAAGATTAGTCACATATTATCTCGATTCTACTTGATGACTTGTATTAAAGGATTCCTAAAGAATTAGCTCCTAACGTCCTGATAGCTTATAGCTGAGGGCGAAGCCCTTTTATTAGAAGTTTTTAGTAGCAAAACCTTCATAAGCATAAGCAGTCTTGGTAGTAGAATTAAAATTTAACCAATTAACTTGTTGTTGAATAGATGCAAACCATTGATTAGCACCTTGAACAAAGGTCAGGGGGAATTTTTCAAGTTTTTCTTGATCTGTCTCTTTCTCGGAAGCATAATCAAAAGAGAATTCTCCAACCAGAGGCAGTTCTCCTGGTGTTCCCAATAAATACCAAAAGCTGAAAACAGGTTCTATCGGATCAATATTTATTTCTGGAGCAAAGTTAATTTTAGGATTAAGCTTCAGAGTTACTTCATTCGCAATAAAGTTATTAACGATTCCAAGTTTTTGATTACTAGAAATATTTAATTCTGTTAAATTTGTAAAAATTGATGCTAACTGCCCAATTGTATCTAAATCAAATTCCGTTTCGGATTTTAAAGATATTGAGCGAGAAAACTTACTCTTAAAAGGAGGAATAATGTCTTCTTCAAATTTTTCTTTTAGGTCTTTCTTTAACTCTAATATATCTAGTGGATGAACTGATAAATTCTGACTCGCAGATAAATATCGATCCTCAGAACGATACTTTAATGTCAATTTATATTCTTTGATTCCTTTTTTTTCTTCTTCTCTAACTCTGACAATAAAGCCATTACGCTTAAGTTCTTGAGATGCAGTATCAAGATAGTAAGTTTTTTTCTGTTCTTCTTTATATAACTTCCTACCATTATCAGATTTGATAATCCTTGCACCTTGTCTAACAGCGAGAGATTCGACTAGTTTCCAAAACTCATGAACTCCTAGCTCCCTTTCTTTAAAAAGAGTCACATTGAGCATCAATTTATATTCACGAGATGTAATCGGCAAATTTAAATTTTTCATTTTACTATTGTTTAGGTTACTTCTTTTTAGCGTCGATTTGGGTTTACCACAAGGGCACAATGTAAAGCCTACCTCTTCAGGGGTACTTGCTCGTAGTATTTAGTATTTAGTTTTTAATATTTAATTAGCTACCCTAAACTAACAACTAATAACCAGAATCTTTATCTTCTAAGACGAGGAAGATGTCAATTCTTTTTACACAAATATTTTTTGCAGTAACGATTCATAATATTTAAATATCACAAAATTATCTTTAATTAAAGCTGACTACACTCTGTTCCATAATTTTTCATAGATATTCTAGAAACATAATTCATATAAATAATTTAGTATAATAGAGTTGAATAGCAAATGTTTTATAAATATAATTAATATTTCCAGAGTAAGTACAATCATTTCTAGTTTCCACTGACTAGAAATTTTTATCAGTAACAAATTAGTATTAATAAATCTAAAATCAATAGTAATAACCCAGAAAAAATAGTTGTTAACTTAAAATCTATTTTTTCGTAGAAATACTGAGGTTGAAATCTTCGATAAACCTTAGATTTATGATGGATTAGCAACTTGTATTATGTATTAACAAGAATTGTTACTCTTTTGAAAAAAAAATTAGATTGCTCTATCAAAGACTAATCAAGTCGATTAAGTTTTGGCGTTTATCACCTTGCCATGAAAAAAGAATATAATCTGGAAGTTTTAGTCACATTGAGGTTACTAGCATTAGCCTGTCTCGGAATGCTTACTGCCTGTGATGCTTATACCTCCTCTCAGAGTCCTGGCATCACCACAAAGACTATTCGTCTCGGTTCCGTTTTAGTTCTTCAGGGTCAGGATGAAGCTCTGGGTAATGGGATGCGATTAGGTATAGAAGCTTCATTAGCTGGAGAGAAAGTTCAAGAGCGATCGCTAGACATCATCTTCAAAAACGACTATTACGAACCTGCTAGTGCACGGAAAGCTACGGAAGAATTGCTGGAAGACCACGATATCTTTCTTGCCCTAGGTAACATTGGAACTCCTACGGCACAAGTAACCTTACCCATTCTGGCAGAGCATAACATTCCTGCGGTTGGCTTTTTTACAGGAGCAAAACTGTTAAGAGAAAATGCTCCCCAATCTGTAGTAAATTATCGAGCTGGTTACGATCAAGAAATAGCCGCCGTTGTCCAAATGGCGATCGCATCTGGCATTACTCCTGCGGAAGTTTGTGCCTATGTGCAAAATGATGGTTACGGGTTGGATGCTCTCAATAGTCTCAAGCAAACCCTGGCTAAAGCTGGAGCTAGCAAAGACATCATTGACCGCTACGATCAAGTTCTTGTCAGTACTGGCGATCGCAATAACTTAGGACCAGTGGGGGTCTATGTGCGCAACACTCCCTATAGCGAGCCTGGTTATCATGCTTTGAAAAACTGGGAAAAGTCAAGTGGAGTTAAATGCAAACTGATCATTACCGCAGCGACTTACCGCAATTTAACTTATTTCACCAAAATGTCACGGGAAAAAGGAGAAAAATGGATTATTTCGGCTCTTTCTTTCACTGGTGCCGACGAACTGCGTTGGGACTTGGAAGAATATAATTTGACCGACGGTATTATCATGACCCAGGTAGTACCCCTGCTGGATGCCGATCTGCCAATTGTCAAACAAGCACAAACAGATTTAGGCGAAAACTTTGGGGTAATTTCTTTAGAAGGTTATGTTGTCGGAAAAATGCTCTTACAAATTTTGCGAGACATCCCAGGAGAAATTACCCGTGATAATTTTCTGCAACAGGTTCAAAAATCTCAATTCAATCTCGGGGGAATTCCCATTGATTTCACCGATGGTAATAATCAGGGTTCAGACCTAGTTATAGTCAGCCAGCTTAAACCCCAAGGATTTACCAAGATTGAACTCGATGACTTCGCCTCAATGCTCCAATAAATTTGTCAACTATAGCCTTTCCCACAGCACGATCTCAGTTTGTATTTTGGTTTGCTTATGACTTCTCCATCTGATTTCCCTAACCAATCTGAATGTCTTGATAATTCTGTCGAAACAATGGACAAATTATTTCAGAGCTTTGAGATGATCGCTGCTTTGGCAGAGGAGGAAATCCGTCAACAGAAAATAAGCGAAACTTCTAGTATATTTGGACTATCAGAAGCCTCTTATCGAGAACAGTTCCAAAATTATATTGACAGCAAAGGCGATCAACCTCAGAAAAAATCTGGTACTCCCATAAAACCCGTAACCTCCTTATTAAAACCAGTTTCTCTTCTGGATACCAAGGTCTCAGATTTTGTGGATTTCCTCAAAGAGGTTTCCTTAGTGAAATTGTCTGCTGTCTTAGGGGAAGGTGCTTTACTGTTTGCCATGGTCTCCTATATTGTTACCATTCCCAGTCGTCAGCAGCAACAAGTCCAGAAAGCCCGAGAAATTCTGCTTCATACCGATCACAAATATGATGAATCCCGTATTGCTGCTCTTAAGGTGCTGGACAAAGGATGTGCTGGCAATCCTGGTTTGGTTGCTCCTAATGCTTATTTAGCCAACCTGAAGATTGTCGGTTGTTCTCGCTGGTCTTTTCGTCTCCAAAATCTTAATCAATGGTCTTTACGTTCTTGGCAGCCGACTGACCTATCTTATTCCATGTTAGCAGGAGCTAATTTAAGTAAAGCTAATCTTATTGGTACAAATTTGCAAGGTAGTGAACTGCAAAACGCAAATTTACAAAAAGTAGACCTTCAAGGTGTTAACCTTCGGGGGGCTAACCTGACTGGGGCAGATTTATCTCGGGCTAACTTAACAGGTGCAGATTTATCAGGTGCAATTTTAGATGGGGCTAATCTCTATGGTGTTAAAGCATCCCAAGCTAACTTTACCAAGGCTAGTTTGGTTAATGCCAAAGCTCCCTGGAGTTATTTTGATCGGGCAAATTTTTATCGAGCAAATCTCAACCAAGCTAACTTCAATCGTTCTGATTTAGAGGGTGCAGATTTTTATAAAGTTAATCTGGAGGATGCTTCTCTGCGATTTACTAACTTGCAGGGAGACACTCGGTTTTTTGAGGCTCAGTTGCGGGAGGCTGATTTCTGGGGCGCGCAATGGGCTAACATCTTTCAGATTAAGCGAGGCAAAAACTGGCAAACCACAAGACAAACTCCCAAATGGGAACAGAAGGTGAATTTACCCATGCTCCCTGCACTGCGCATTGGCTTGATCAAACCCAAAGGAAAAAGCAGTTTATTTGAAGCCTATGAACTGGGAATGCGACGAGCGGCTAACCGACGGGTGGATATTTGGGGTTTTGAGTCAGAAGAAACAGTAGCAGAAGAAGCCTCTACTATTGACAAGATGATTGAGTTAGGAATGGATGCGATTATTCTTCGTCCCAGCGATCGCGTGGGTTCTATCTCGGCATTGAGAAAAGCGAGCGAAGCAGGGTTAGTAATCATCACTGTTGACTCTTGTTTGGAGAAGAAAGTTGCTGAAGATGTTGCAGTTGCTTGTTTTGATACGGACAGCAAGAAGATGGGCTATGATTCTGGAGTCCATTTAAATAAATGGGTACAACAGAATATTATCGGACAAGAAACTTCAAAGTCTGAGCCAGTCAATATCGCCCTAGCGGATGGTGCGGTTCGTGATCGCAACTATCCTTATCTTCAGGGGATGATAGCTGCAATGGATCAATCAGATATATCTTGGAATACTGTGGCATCTGTAGGGGTTGACGATCTCCACGATATTGCTCAAGTAACAGCAGTTTTAGAAGCTTATCCTGAAATTCAGGTTATTTGGGGTGGCTCAAATTTAGCAACAAAAGTAGCGATCGCAGCAGTTGAACGTCTTGATCTCAGAGGGCAAGTCGCAGTGTTTGGCATCCTCGATCTTTCCCAGGATTGGGCAAAAGATTTGTTAGATTCTACAAATCCCCTCCAATCAATCATCGACCAATCTGGGGTGCAAACTGGTCAACAAGCCACCCAAAGGGCGATCGCCGTGTTACGAAGAGAAGTGCCAGGAGAAGTATATAAAGAGCATACCGTTGAACATCGATTACTTACCCAAGACGATGCAGAGCAAGTGCGTCAACTACTTAACGAAGCAGGAAGTCTTTAAGATCGCAGTACCTAAATCGGTTAGGACAGTGAATCCCCTCAATTTAATTAAGCCTAGACTAGTAAGGTTAAGGTTAAAAGTCTCAATAAAAATCAGGTGCAACGGAAGTTTGGTAAGTTAATTATTGGTAAGACTTCTGGTTATGCCGCTCGATGGCTCTACCGATTACTGATAAGGAACTGCGTTAACGATGAACAGTGAAACTAAAGAAAAAATTGATCACAATTGAGGGAAAATTAAGAGATCTGCCAAGATATGATTAATTTACTTGCAGCCAATTCCCTAAAATTAACCAAAAATCACCAATTTTAAAATTTAGTCTGAGTTTAATCAAAAATATATATTGAATGCTACAAAACATAGTTGATTATTTTACTGATGCTGGAGTCGAAGTTTATTTGATACTCCTGGTTTTAGTAGTTTTAGAAGCAGTTTTATCTGCTGATAATGCGATCGCCTTAGCGGCGATCGCCAAGAGTATTAAAGACCCTAAAATGCAGCGTCAAGCTCTCGATATTGGGCTAGTTGGAGCGTATATTCTCAGAATCGCTTTAATATTTGCTGCTACCTGGGTAATTAAATACTGGCAGTTTGAGTTGTTGGGGGCAATGTACTTACTCTGGTTAGTTTTTAACTATTTTTCTTCCCCTGAAGTTGACGAAGAAGAAGAACGAACTCTCGGCTTCAACTCCCTTTGGCAAGTAATTCCCACTCTTGCCATTACCGATTTAGCGTTTTCTCTCGATAGTGTCACTTCGGCGATCGCTATTACTGAAGAAACCTGGCTCATTATTGCTGGAGGTACTATTGGTATTGTGATTTTACGCTTTTTAGCGGGCTTATTTATTCGTTGGCTACAAGAGTATACTTACCTCGAAGATGCAGGGTTTATTACCGTCGGCTTTGTGGGTATACGTCTCTTACTTAAGGTATGGCTACCAGATTACCTGATTCCTGAATGGGTAACAATTGCAGTTGTCGCGGTATTTTTTACTTGGGGCTTCTCTAAAAGAGAAAAATTGGAATCTGATAGTAGTGAATGAAACAGTCTTAATAATGTTCTCGACTTGCTCAGGATGACCATTTGAAGGTATTATTCTGAGGAATTTACAGATTTAGTACTGAAAAGAGTATTTTCCCATCGTGGAACAAGCCATCTTAGTTGGTGTAAATTCCGTTTGAGAATAAATGGCTTTCATTGATAGCGATGTATTGCTGAAGATAAATAGCATTTACTTGCTAGGGAATTCTCATTCATTAGAGTTGATCAATTAGAAAATTAATCATAAATAATGTCAAATTTTTCTCAAACAGTTAATCAAGATCTCAGTTTAAGTGAAGAAAGTCTGCAAATTGATTATCTAAGTGGTTCTAACTTACTTAGTAATAGTTTGGATGGTCAAGATGTCATCCTGGGGTTGACCCAAACTCCTAAAACTTTACCAGCGCGATATTTTTACAATCAGCGTGGCTCAGAGCTATTTGAACAAATCTGTGAGTTACCAGAATATTACCCAACTAGGACAGAAGCACAGATTTTGCAGCAGTATGCTCAGGAAATTGCTCAGATGACGGGAGCTTGTGAACTAGTGGAACTTGGTAGTGGAAGTTCCACCAAAACTCGTCTGTTATTAGATGCTTATCAAGCTTTGGGGTCTAAATTTAGATATGTGCCGATTGATGTTAGTGGGGAAATTCTCGTAGAAAGTGCTCGACAGTTAAGACAAGATTATCCTAAATTGGATATTCAGGGATTAGTTGGAACTTATACCCAAGCCATGGAAAAACTTACACCAAGTTCTTTCCCTTCGCGGCTAATTTTTTTCTTAGGAAGTTCCTTAGGTAATTTTTCCTCTCAAGATTGCGATCGCTTTTTCTCACAAATTAAGGCTGCCCTAGATGCGGGAGAGTATTTTTTACTGGGGGTAGATTTACAAAAGCCCAAACATTTATTGGAAGCTGCCTACAATGACTCCCAGGGAGTTACAGCACAATTCAATCTCAATATGCTGGAACATCTAAACCAGCGTTTTGCAGGTAACTTTGATCCAAAATTGTTTGAACACTGGGCGTTTTACAACGAAGAATTTAACCAGATTGAGATGCATTTACGCTCTTTGCAATCCCAGACTGTCTGTTTAGAAGCACTCAACCTTAAAATTAAGTTTGAAGCAGGGGAAACCATCAGGACAGAAATTTCCCGCAAGTTTGACAAGGACGAAATGAAGCAGCAACTTCAAGCACAGGGTCTAAAACCCCTGACAGTTTGGACTGATCCTAAACAGTGGTTTGGCTTATTTTTGGCTCAGAAGTCCGAAGTTAATTAATCAGTGAATTCATCAATAACTTAAGATGCTTAAATCTATTGAAACCCCACAACTAAAATCTATTCCATCTCCACAACTAAATAATTGCGATCGCAAAATACTTAAAAACTACTTTGAGAATTCATGGGAACTGGAAGAAATGCTCCTGAAAAGTCTAGTAGAAGAAGAGACATTCTATATAAACCCCGATCCTTTAAGAAACTGTCTGATTTTTTATTTAGGTCACTCTGCGGTCTTTTATATTAATAAATTAATTGCGGTTGGATTGTTGGAGCAACGGATTAACCCTGAATACGAAATCCTGTTTGAGATTGGGGTAGATCCCGAAACTCCAGCAGACCTTGAAAGAGAAATTAAAGATATCCCCTGGCCTCAAGTGGCAGATGTTTGGCAATATCGAGATCAGGCAAAAGAAGCAATATCGGCAGTTATTGAGCAGACACCTCTCAACCTGACCATTCATCAAAACCATCCCCTCTGGGCATTGATGATGGGCATAGAGCACAGTCGCATCCATTTTGAGACTTCTTCGATGCTGATTCGACAACTGACCACAGACAAGGTTAAACGTCCCGAATCTTGGCAATATGCTAGCTCTCAGGGCGAGATTCCGAGGAATAAAATGATTCGAGTCCCAGGTGGAATGGCGAAACTGGGAAAACCTGAAACTGCTACTACCTATGGCTGGGATAGCGAATACGGTTATCGAACAGTTGAAGTCAAACCATTTTTAGCCAGTAAGTATCTAATCACCAATGGGGAATTTCTCAAGTTTGTGGGGGATAATGGCTATGATAATCGAGACTTCTGGGATGATGAATCTTGGGCTTGGAAGCAAGAGTACAATGTCCAACATCCTAAATTCTGGATACCTAGTGATGATGGCTATCAATATCGAGCCATGTTTGATGAACTAGATCTTCCTCTTGACTGGCCAGTGGAAGTAAATCATCATGAAGCGATGGCATACTGTCGATGGCAAGGCAAAGATATTCGCTTAATGACTGAAGCAGAGTGGAATATTGCTACTGCTAACGGTAAAGAAGAGACAGATAATAATCTTAATTGCAATCTTAATTTAAGATATGGTTCTCCTAGTCCAGTAGGTATGTTAGAAAACGCTCAAAGTTTCTCTGGACTCTACGATCTAAGGGGTAATGTCTGGGAGTTGCTGGGAGATAATTTTAATCCTTTACCAGGATTCAAACCTCACCGACTTTACGAGGATTATTCCGCCCCCTTTTTTGATACCCAACATAACATCATGCTGGGTGGAGCTTGGTCAAGTACGGGAACTTATGCCTCTC
>CALLPS010000444.1 GCA_938015355.1 uncultured Pleurocapsa sp. | reverse complement strand
AAAATTCCCTGAATATCTGATGCTGTTGGGGATTCTAAAAATATTTGGTATTGAGAAATGCGATCGATAATTGAGCCATCAAAAGTTTGCTGTAACTGTTGCCAACGATGAGGAAATAAATTGAAGATAATTAAACTATGGGGAACTCTAGTGAATATTTCTTTGACTGCCTCGCCAAAATTAAGTAATATTGCTTGATTATGGTCTAATCCCAACATTTCTAGCTGGTCAAAAACCATAATTAGGGGTTCATGTACTAGAGATAGTTTACCAAAAACTGCGATCGCATCTAGAGAAAAATCTTCTTTACTAATCTCATCATGCCAACTACTAAGACCAATTTTAGCTAATTCTTCTGGCTCTAATTCATCCGCTGCCAACCATTTTTTGATTAATTGTCGATAGCCAGGATCGGAATAGCGACAGAATTTCACGATCCCTTTAATAATTTCAGGAGCATAACCTACGGCTCCATATTGCTGAAACCACCAGTCACTAGTAAATTTCTCAATATAGTCCCAGTTATTTCTTCTGGTTTGAGTCCCCTCTCCCCCTAATATTTCATAGAGCTTGAGGGGATCATCCTGAATTTTATCGAGAATAGATTTGATTCTTTGGCTGTCGGCATTAGCAGATTTAATGATCTCCACGAAAGTATTCGCCAAAAAATACTCTAGTTGATTAAATTCTGTTGCGGGAATGGGTTTATTTAAGGACTCTAAAATACAGCTATAGGTATGATATTTAATCGTATTAGCATCATTAGGACAAGGAATAAACAGCAAGCGATTAAGCTTCAATCTTTGTGTTGCCAAGCGCATAATTAGGTGGGTTTTGCCCGTACCTGGCATGCCAATAATTACCGCCCCTTTACTTTGATGATTCTGATCGTATTTAATATCGTCAATTACCGATTCCAGAATGGCATACTGTGCCGAGTAGATCTTAGTGTTATCGGGATGAGTTTGAAACGGATTATCAACCCGACTACTACCAAAGGGATTAACTTGTGTGGTGCTTGAAGTCATTTTTTGCCTAATTGCTAGATATAGTTGGTGGGTAAACTGAGCATCATAGCGAGCTATATGAGCGTGCCTGGGGTTAAAATATTGACGATCTACTTTTAAATTAAGCTTTTTAGCCAAATATTCCAAAGAGTATCGAGAATCAGGGAAAAACTGTCGAGCCAGTTGATAGGTGCAATCTACTTTTTTAAAATTTTGCCAAGGTAGATTAGCTCGGTTAAAACTTCTTTTTAATACTTTAAGATCGTGGACAGCATTATGAAATACTAATACTTTATTACTGGCGATCGCAATAAAGTCCAGCAAAATAGTTTTTAGTGTCCTAGCAGATAATGCCCTGGGAATATATTCGGGATGTTCTTGATTAAAGGCTTCGTAAATTAATTCTCCGACACTGTTGACAATCGCAATCTCTCTTAACTCTCTTGTTCCTTCAGTATCAATAACGATAAAATTCAATGCTTCAACAGCCTAGTTAATACTTATCATCAATAATTAATTTTATCCCCACTAGCTTACATTAATAGCTTACATTGTGACAATTTTGCCTATCTTCCACAACCTACTATCAAGTAAGAATACAAAATAGTTACACTGATAATATTAATAATTCGATATAGTTTCAAAGGCTGGATATATTTATAATCCTCAAAGATCAAGTAATTATTTACTGTTCTCCGTTTGCTGTTTATCGTTTCTTGTTATGTCTAACTCTCTTAATCTTAAGTCTGAATATCGTTGTTTTGATGGCACTGTTGCCTACTATGCTCATCAATCATCTACTTGTGATTGCCAGATGAATTTTGCTGTCTATCTACCGCCACAAGCACAATTTCAACCTGTACCTATTCTTTATTATCTATCTGGTTTAACTTGTACCGAAGAAAATTTTATGATCAAGGCTGGTGCACAACAATATGCTGCTAAATTAGGGATTATGTTGGTTGTACCTGATACTAGTCCTCGTCAGACAGGAATACCAGGGGAAGACGATACTTGGGATCTAGGTAGTGGTGCTAGTTTTTATCTAGATGCAACAGCCAATCCCTGGCAAAAGCACTATCAAATGTATAGTTATGTTACCAAAGAATTGCCTACCGTAATTGCGGCGAATTTTCCCGTAAAACCAGATAAACAAAGTATTTTTGGACATTCTATGGGAGGACATGGAGCATTGATTTGTGCCTTAAAAAACCCCCAACAATATCTATCTGTATCTGCTTTGGCACCGATCGCAGCACCACTAAAATGTCCTTGGGGAGAAAAACTATTTACGGCATATTTAGGTAAAAATAAGCAAAAGTGGCTCGAATATGATGCTACTGAATTAGTTAGCAAAACACAGTTAAATTCGACAATTTTAATTGATCAAGGTACTGACGATCAATTTTATCAGCAACAACAATTACTGCCCGAAAATTTTCAACTAGCTTGTCAAAAAGTTGGTCAAAATATAAATTTACGATGGCAAAAGGGATACGATCACAGCTATTTTATGATTAGTAGTTTTATAAAAGATCATATACAGCATCATGCTGCCTACCTATCTAAATAAATAGGTCAATTAAATTAATTAGTAAATAGATTAAACAGTGAAGTAGGTAATCAAACTTGTTTCAGTTGTTTAACTATTTAAATCTACTAACTCAAACCAAGATAGAGAACTAATAATAAATATTTATTAAATATTTTAAATCACTCCTATGTATATATTTTGTCATGTCTAAATTCATTACTTTCAAGCCAATTGGTGAAATCTTAAAGGAAGCTGACTTGATTACTAATCCACAGCTAGAAGTCGCCCTCAGAGATCAAACTTATTATGAAGACATGAAGTTAGGAGAAATTCTCGCCTTAAGAGGGTGGATTAAGCAAGATACTGCGGATTTCTTTGTTCAAGAATGGTTTAAATTGGTTAATCGTCGGAGGATAGAACATCCGATCGGATTTTATTTAAATAAAGCAGGTTTATTAAGTGAATTAGATATCCAAAAAGTTCTCTTGCAGCAGCATAAATCCTCACTACGTTTTGGTGATACTGCTATTCAAGAAGGATTGATTAAAGCCAATACAGTAAATTTTTTCCTCCAAAACTTATTTCCTTCACAGTTACATAACTCTCGCCAGGCAGCGAAAGATATTGAACAACAACAACAGCAAGATAGAATTACTAAAGATGATATTACTTATTGGGCAACATTAAGTTCAGCACATATTACCCATCATTAACTAAAAAATTTAAAGTTTTATATTATTTGATATGATTTTAATGTCTTACCTAAAAATAAATTATCAAGAGCAACAAATCAAGAGCAACAAAATTAACATAGCATTAATTTAACTGAATGAGTCATGCTATTAGTGTTATTATCTCTTTGTTGAAAAAGTAGCTTCAAAAATCTGCTCAACGATAGGTAATTACTACTTACTATAAATTTTAATTTATGACTCAACCAGAAAATTTAAAGAGCATTCTACAACAAGTTGCCCAAGGAAAACTGAATCCTGATACTGCTTTTAATCAACTCAAGAATTTTAGTTTTGAGTCTATTGAAGAATTTGCCAAAATTGATCACCACCGTAGTCTTAGAACTGGGTTTCCTGAAGTTATTTGGGGTGCAAATAAGACTCCAGAGCAGATCATAAAAATTTTTCAGGCTATGTATCGTAAAAATCAGGAAGCAGGACTACATTTTCCGATTATGGCAACACTAATCGAAGCAGATGTGTTTGTAAAATTAAAAGCTGTCATTCCCGATCTTAAGTATTATCCTCAAGGGAGAATTGCTGCTATTGTTCCCGATGATTTTACTCCCACAAAACCAGGTCTAATTAATGTGATCACCGCAGGGACATCTGATATTCCCGTGGCGGATGAGGCAGCGGTAACAGCTGAGTTATGCGGCTTCCAGGTAACTCGTCTTTGGGACGTGGGAGTAGCAGGTATTCACCGTTTACTCAATAATTTACATTATCTTCACGAAGCAGATGTATTGATTGTAGTTGCAGGTATGGAGGGGGCTTTACCTAGTGTGGTGGGGGGATTAGTCGATTGTCCCGTAATTGCAGTTCCCACTAGTGTTGGCTATGGTGCAAGTTTGAATGGGATTTCTGCTTTGCTCACCATGCTTAATTCTTGTGCTACTGGTATTGGAGTAATGAATATTGATAATGGTTTTGGAGCAGCAATTTTAGCGGGGAAAATGCTACGCACAGCAGAGAAATTGAATTCTAAGAATTGAGAATCTTTATTATCAAATAGTTAGACAAATAGAGGGTAGTCCTAAAGAGAATAGGAGGACTACCTGCTCAATATTTATACTTCTTCTGAGTTGGGTTTTTTCTCTGGATTCTGAACAGTTTTTGTAACTTCGTTAGTA
>CALLPS010000443.1 GCA_938015355.1 uncultured Pleurocapsa sp. | reverse complement strand
GGGCATTTTTGGGAAATAATCAGGATAAAACAGTCTACCTTCCCCTGACAACGATGGCAAATCAGATCGTCGGTGAAACCTCTCCTTATGGCACAGGTATTGGCTTTATCTCGATTTCTGCCCAAAATGAAAAGAGTATTCGTGCTGCTAAATTGCAAATTGAAAATCTGCTCCGTCTACGTCATCAGATTACTGGTAAAGACGACTTTAGTGTGCGTACTCAAAAAGATGTCCTCAAAATTGTCGGGACGATCACCAGTGGGTTAACGGTCTTACTCGCTGCGATCGCAGGTATATCACTTCTTGTCGGCGGTATTGGGGTGATGAATATTATGTTAGTAGCAGTAACGGAAAGAACTAAAGAAATTGGCTTGCGTAAGGCAATTGGTGCCAAACCAGCGGATATTCTCTGGCAATTTTTAATTGAAGCAACGATTCTCTCTGCTGCTGGCGGAGTTATTGGCACAGTGGTCGGAATTACGGGAATTCTGATTGTTGGTGCTGTTTCTCCCTTAGTTCCTACTATTTCCCCCGTAGCCATTATTCTGGCGGTCGGAGTTTCTGGAGCGATCGGTCTTTCCTTTGGGGTTTTTCCCGCACAAGCGGCAGCAAAACTTGATCCCATAGTCGCTTTGAGAAGCATTTAATGAAGCATTTAATATTGATATGAATTTGTAACGCGAAAACTGTAGTTCTAGAGTAGTTTATTTTTTTTCTTAACTTCGCTAATTGTCCAAGTACATAAGTACATAAGTACATAATCTCTTTATTACGGGCATTTATCTGCAAAAGCCAAGGTTTTAAGTGGAGAATTGGGGTTTAGATGCAGTTTGATGCATATTTTGTTGTTTTATTACAGAAAATTTGAGAAGATAATCATGAAGATTATCAAAGTTTGTGTATTTTTATCCAGATTTGTTGCAGTATGGTTAATATCCCAATCTCTAAAATATGTCCCCACAGAAATTTTCTATTAGTCTCGTCTCTAAATTACTAATCAGAGAAATATCGATCTCTAATTAATAATGAAATTAGAAATACAAGATTCCCTATTAATTAATATTGCCAAAAATGTATTGCTTTATACAAAAAAAAAGATAAAATGTTGTTTGGATTACAAAGATATCAGAAAAGAACTATAGTATTGCTAGTATCAAACGCTGTTATCGTTTTATCTGCATAAGAATCTTATTATCATCAATGAATCATGCAAATTCGACCTTGGCGAAAACAGAGATAATCAAGCAGTTGGGTTATTTTCCTGCATTCTTGATTCCCGCAATCAGCTCCTCTCTGATTTATCGCAGCCTAGTTCAGCAAACATTATTTGCTTATGTCAACAATCCATTACCAGCTCGATTTAAAGAAAAGCTGTTTGTTATTCTCTCTCGCTACTATGGAATTAGTTATTTCACAATTTGCCATAGCTGCGCATTACAATCTTTGGGCGCTTCCGCAGCAGAAATTATCAACCTCGCAAATGTTAAATATCCTCAGTCTGAGGCAGAATTAACACCCGATATTAAAGTACTAAAGACCCAGTGGCATCAAGGAAAAGGGTTACAACACAATCTACCCCTAGAAACTAGTTTGTTACGTTGCGCTACTTTGATTTTTTTGCAACCAGAACAAACTACTAATTTGTCGGTGGCATTGAAAGAGCTACTGGGAACAGTTTCTTATCATTATCTGATCGTATTTTTAGGTTACATCAAGTTGTGTCATCAGTGGCTACTGAGCAACCCAAATATTTCCCATCAGCAAGATCGCCGCTCTCAGCTTCATCTCGGCTCTCTACTACTAGAAGAAATTAAACTAGCTCAGTTTTTAACATCCAAAGTAAAGTCAGTATCTCAATCAGACATTGTTGCTCCCATAGTAGAAGTAGAGCAGCAAGACTCATCTTCCTGGAGCAATGATTGTGGTCGGCTTTTGATTCAAGATTTACTGCCGCAATTAAAACAAAAAACTCTGACAACTTGTTTAACGAATGCTCCATTTCCTGTGATGATTCATACTCATTCAGGAGAAATAGTTTATCTCAATCGTAATTGGCTAGAGGCTACAGGATATGATGCCCCAGAGATATCTACTATCAGCAAATGGAATCAAAAAGCACAGGTAAAACAGCGCGAAATTGTCAAGTTGCCAGCAAAAACTTCTGAGCAATTATTTCAAAAATATGTTGCCCCTGCTCATCAAACAGCAATGGAAACTACTACTGCACTGCGAGAGATCGTTAATTCTTTGATCGATATTATTCCAGATAAGACTCAAGGCAAAATCAAAGTTGAAAATCAAATTGCAGATGCAATCCGTAGCGAAGTTACCATTTCCACGAGGAATGGCGAACAACTTTTCTGGGAATTATATTCCACCGCCTTGAGTTTTGACCAGAGCGAAGATGAACTAACCATCTCTATTGCCAAAGATATTACCGATGTTATTCATCACGAAACTAAATTAGCTGAAGTAGAAGCCAAACTTCGATTAGTTTTGGAAGCGACTAAAACTGGTAACTGGAGCTGGAATCTAATTACTAATCAGGTTGATGTTTGTCATCGCGGACGCACTATTTTAGGATTAGCTGATTTTGATGGTAGTTTTGACAGCTTTTTACAATCAATTCATCCGAGGGAGAGAGAATTCGTTGATCTAGAGATAGCCAGAGTAATTCAGATTCGCCAAGATTTAGATCTAAAGTATTCTATTGTCAACTCTAATCAAGAAATCTCCCAAATTAGGGTTAAAGGCAAACTTAATTATGATGATCTAGGACAGCCTATTCAGCTAAAAGGAATAGTTACTGATATCACCCCAGCAGCACCCAATCAGCAGCAATGTACTCAATATACTAATAGCGAGTCTTCACCAAGGGATAAGTCTTTAGAGATAAAACAACAAGCAGTTTGCCACATGTCCCCCGAAGATAGTCGTAGTTCTTCGGTGACAGAGCAAAATACATTGCAGTCTTTGATCAAGCTCGAAAATATTATCAATCTGCTTCCTTACTATCTCTGTGTCGTCGATATTCAGACAGAAAAGCTCTCTCTGATTAATTCAAAACTAGCGACAAGTATTGCCTTGTCAGATTCCAATGTCATCGGCAAGTCTATCTGGGACTGTTTTGCGCCAGAATATATACACCAAATTACCTGGCAACATCAGCAAGTAATAACCTCCCAGAAGGTGTTGCATATTCAGGAAGAAGTCAAATTGGCAGACGGAATTCATCACTTTGATACAGTAATTACTCCTTTGTGGAATGAGCAGGGAGAAATCACTGCTCTATTACGAACTTCTAGCGATATTCCTGATTTAGCTGCTGCTCAAGAAGCTCTTTCTCAACGAACTCTCCAGCTAGAAGCTGCTAACAGAGAATTAGAATCTTTTTCTTATTCCGTATCCCACGATTTACAAGCGCCTCTTCGGGTTATTAATGGCTTTAGTCAAGTGTTATGGGAAAACTATCAGCCCAATTTAGACGATCGCGGTAAACATTATCTGCAAAGAATCCAGGCAAATAGTAAGCGCATGAGCGACTTAATCGATGCGTTGTTGCAGCTATCGAGGGTAACTCGTAGTCAGATGAAGTTGGTTAATGTCAATTTAAGTGCGATCGCTTTAGAGATTATTGAAGAGTTACGAGCAGAGAATCCCGAACGCCAAGTAGAGTCGGTGATCGCTCCTGATGTAGAAGTAAAAGGAGATCCCCAGCTATTAAGAATTGTTTTAAACAATCTATTACATAATGCCTGGAAGTACACTTCTAATCGAGAAAATACTCAGATTGAATTTGGTGTCATTACCGAAAATGTTTCCCAGTCTACTTTTTTTGTTAAGGATAACGGTGCAGGGTTCGATGCCGAATATGCCGATAAATTGTTTACCGCTTTTCAGCGACTTCATAGTCAAGCAGAATTTCCTGGGACAGGTATTGGCTTGGCTACGGTACAACGTATTATTTATCGTCATGGTGGGAAAGTTTGGGCAAAAGGAGAATGCGATCGCGGAGCAACAATCTATTTTTCTCTCTAAACCCTCGTAGTATTAAGATATTTATTAGATCCCTAATTCAGATCATTGAGTTCTAATTGTTAATCGTAGTCAGTAAATAACCACCTGTAATTAAGCCGATCAGATTAGGTAACCAAGCTGACCAAAAAGGCGAGATTATCCCTGTAATTCCCAGGGAGCCGATGGCAAAACCTAAGCAATAATAGATAAAGACAATCCCCACTCCCAAACTAAAGCTTTTAGCACGATTAAGTTGACCATATTTTGCCCCTAAGGTTGAGCCAATTAAGGCAAATACGATACAGATAAAGGGAAAAGCGTATTTTTGCTGAATTCTGACGGCAAACTTGGCTATATCTATCGGTTTACCGCTATCTCTGATTAGATTTAGATATTCTTGAGCTTGACGGATGTTCATATCTTCGGGACTACGTTCTTTCTTGACAATCTCGAAAATAGTTCCTGGTAAAGACAATGTTTGGGTGATAAATTCCTCAATTATATTTTGTTCTCGCTCATCATCGAAGCGATGAATTATACCTGATACTAGATGCCAAACTCTCTGCTGCTGATTCCATTGAGCCGATTGAGCCGTAATAATTTGCTGAATATGATCTCGCTTAAAACTAATAATAGTTACTTTGAATAAACTTGGTTCCTGGTATCTTTCGGCAAAGTAGATATTTTTCAGCTTTTTTGCAGCATCATCCCCCTTACTTGATTGATACTCGGTATAAAAGATATCTTGCTTTTGTAGATTTAGTTCTGTCTTAGTAATAAAAGGAGTTTGCAGCAAATTTGCCTGATAGTTAGCCGCAGGAACAATTAACTCGTTTAACAGAAAAGTAAGACCCGTGATCAGCAAACTAAAGAGCAATGTCGAGACGAGAATACGATAAATACTGATCCCAAAACTGAGTAAAGCTACTAATTCGCGATCGCTATTTAAACGACTATAGATAATCAAACCTGTTAAGAGGATGGAAATAGGTAAAGCATAGGCAGCATATTCAGGGATTTTACAGCCAAAAATCAGGATGGCGACAGGAATCGGCAGTTGATATTCAGTAATTTTATAGGCTAAATCGGAGACTGTGCCAATAGCTACTCCTAAGGAAGTTAATAAGCTGACACTAAACAGAAAAAAATAGCTTAATTCCTGGAGTAAATAGCGATCCATCAATGATAGTTGGCAACCATGGCTGATTTTCTGGTAGTTGAATTTCATT
>CALLPS010000442.1 GCA_938015355.1 uncultured Pleurocapsa sp. | reverse complement strand
ATCTGATTAATATAGATAATATCTATTTAAAAATAATATTTGGCTAAGATTTAGCTAGCCAATGAGCAAACTCCGTAGCAAAAGTTCCTTGAAAAATACTATTGCGGATTTGCTGGGTAAAGCGGATTAATTCGGTAACGTTATGAAGCGATAACATAATGTAGCCTAACATCTCTTGCGATCGCACCATATGATTGAGATAGGCTCGACTAAAGTTTTGACAAGCATAGCAAGAGCAAGTCTGATCTAATGGTTGATAGTCCCTTTTGTACTGGGCATTTTTGATATTGATCCTTTGTCCCTGTACTAAGGCTGTACCATGACGACCAAAACGAGTTGGAATTACACAATCAAATAAATCTATGCCAGCTGCGATCGCCTGAGTCATTTCTCGATAAGTTCCTACTCCCATCAAATAACGCGGCTTATGGGCAGGTAATAATGGTGCAGTATGTTTAACCGTAGCATTAATTAATTCAGGCTCTTCGCCGACGCTGACACCGCCAATGGCATAACCAGGTAAATCCAATTCCGTCAATTGTTCAACCGCCTTTTGCCTCAAGTCTAAATGTATTCCTCCCTGGACAATACCAAACAACGCCTGGTGTTCAGTATTTTGGTGGGTATCAACACATCTTTTCAACCAACGATAACTTCTGTCTGTAGCCGCCTCTACCTGCTCTTTCGAGGCATCCGCTGGGGGACATTCATCAAACGCCATGATCACATCTGCACCCAAGGCATTTTGAATCTGAATCGAACGCTCTGGAGTAATTTTAATCATGCGACCATCACGGGGAGACTTAAATGTTACCCCTTCTTCTGTAAGAGAGCGCATTTCACTCAGACTAAAAACCTGAAACCCACCTGAATCTGTCAAAATAGGCTTGTTCCATGCCATAAAACGATGTAATCCCCCAGCCTCCCTCACTATATCTTCTCCTGGTTGTAGATGAAGATGATAAGTGTTTGCCAAAACCATTTGGGCATTCGCTGCCTCAAGCTGTTGGGGAATAATACCTTTTACTGTCGCCAAAGTCCCTACGGGCATAAACCGAGGTGTCTCTACAATTCCATGGGGAGTATGGAAAACCCCTGCCCGCGCCTTCGTATGACGACAGGTTGCCTGACATTCAAATGAAAATCCCAAATAAAAATCCCACTACATAATTACTGTTGACTGTTGCCTGTTGCCTGTTGACTGATTAAAAGTCTTCATCATCCAGTTGTACGTCCAGGCGCGCTGAAAGTACCTCCGCAACCATAGCTTCTATCGCCTCAGCATCAAGATTCTTGGGGATGCTTTGGGGTTGAGTTACTCGAGATATGGGAATTAGGCGTAAGATACGATTATCTTGAATTAGATCGAAACAAGCCTGTCCTTCGGTAGATTTACTTAAGCGTAAGTAATCAAAACTTTTAAGATTGATATAGATTTTTCTATTAGCAATCAAAGTGGATTGACTAGAGTCACTGAATATTTCTTGAATAAATCCTTTGCCTTCGCTGCTTGCTTTCCCATCAATTGTATGAACATAACTAACATGACATAAATCAGCTAGTAAGCGTCTAATATCATCTTGGTTAATTACAATTCCCTCTTCTACAATACAGGGTGCGGGTAAAGATTCCATGCCGTGATGTTTACTCATAAAAAGTATATTTGAACTTTCAAATTACCGGGCTAAATATTTTGGATCTAGAAATTCGCCATAAAAATAAAGTAGCTTATGAAACAATATTAGCCCAACATTCCCCACATATTTAATCAAATTTGAATCAAGTGTTTGTTTGTGTCAAAAATACCTCTTAATTATCTTTGGTCATGGATTATTGACCTAATTACATCCCTAACTAGTGGAGTGATTTTTTATACGGTGATGCCGCTGCCAGCTAAGTGGACAAATAACTGGAGCCGCATTGCGCGGTGGTGTCCTGTAATCGGTTTACTGATTGGATTAACGTTGACTTTATTATCACGACTGCTTCAATTGTGTGGATTAGCTAACTTAACCCATAGCACAATGATTGTCGCTATGTGGGTTGCTATCACAGGAGGATTGCATTTGGATGGGGCAATGGATACTGCCGATGGTTTATCTGTTACTAATCCTCAGCGTCGTCTAGAAGTAATGAAAGATAGTGCAACAGGGGCATTTGGCGCGATCGCCGCTATCATAATTTTGTTATTAAAGACAGTATCTTTGAGCGAAGCATCATTGCCATTTTGGTTCATCTTGCTTTCAGCAACAGGTTGGGCTAGATGGGGACAAGTATGGGCGATCGCATTTTATCCCTATCTGAGAGAAACAGGAAAAGGTTCATTTCACAAAGAGAATTTACGTTTACCACAAGATATTTTGCTGGGATTGTTGGTCTTACTCTGCTTGAGTAGTCTTTGGTTTACTGTAGGATATTTATCCTGGTGGCAGGGTGGGGTGATTCTATTCGGCAATATGGCGATCGCACTTCTGACAGGATATTGGTTTAATCAACAGCTAGGAGGACATACTGGAGATACCTATGGTGCGGTAGTAGAGTGGAGTGAAGCTTTGATTTTATGCTTTTTGACTGTTTTCTAAATTTGGTGAAAAATTATTAATCAATCGTATTTACTAATTATTGATAACGCAGAGATGCAAAGGTGTAAAGGCATAAAAATATAAAGACGTAAAGGTATAAAGGTATAAAGGCATAAAGATATAAAAAACTAGTTGTTGCTAATAGCTATGGCATCAGATTGTGCTTGATGTCAATAAGCACTGCTATATATTTATATTACTCATGCTTTTCTTCCAAGGGAATAAGATTCACTTCTACTCGATAACCCGCGCCTGCGGCAAGCTTTGCTAAAGTGATTAATTTTGGCTTTTGTTTTCCTGTCTCAATCCTGGCTAATTGCGACTGTTTCATACCCACTTTGGCAGCAAACTCTCTTTGAGTTAAACCAACTGTATCCCTAAGAGTAATAACTGCTTTT
>CALLPS010000441.1 GCA_938015355.1 uncultured Pleurocapsa sp. | reverse complement strand
CAGGGCAATATTTTAAAAGGACATGGGCGAGAACATAGCGTACATCTTTTTGTGCAGTGGAAAGGGGACAAAGTATCTCAAGCTAAACAATGGATCAAAACTTTTACCCAAACCTATGTAACTTCAGCAAAAAAGCAATCTGATGAGGCGGTAGTTTATCGCGAACAGGGAATTGGTGGAGATCTGTTTGCCACTTTTTGCTTGACCCGATTTGGCTATGAGGCATTAGGATTTAAACCGTTTGAAGTTCCTAAAGATCAGCCCTTTACGATGGGGATGAAGAACGATCAAATTAGAGGCTTTTTGGGAGATCCTCCGATAGAAAAGTGGGAACCAGGTTATCGGGATGAGATTCATGCTTTCATCTTGATGGCTGATGATAATGTTAATGAATTACTGCAAACGGTAAATAAGATTTCCGCAGAATTACGTCAAGTGGCACTAATTCTCCATCGCGAAGATGGTTTCGTGATTAGGAATGATGCAGGAGAAGCGATCGAACATTTTGGATTTGTCGATGGAGTTAGTCAACCTCTATTCCTGAAACGAGATATTGATCGGGCGCAAGCAAATGGATCTGATTTTAGTAAGTGGGATCCTAGAGCTTCCTTAGATATTCTGTTGGCTAAGGATTACAACGGCAAAACGGAAGATAGTTACGGCAGCTATATGGTTTACCGTAAGTTAGAGCAAGATGTCAAAGCATTTCGCCTCGATCAACAGCAATTAGCAGAAAAGTTAAACATTGATTATGAACTTGCGGGGGCTTATGTGATGGGTCGTTTTCCTGATGGAACTCCTGTTACCGAGTCTGATACTGCCACTAATCCAGCTACTCCACCGAATAACTTTAACTATGATCAGGATATTGCTGCTACTAAATGTCCTTTTCATGCTCATATTCGCAAAACTAATCCCCGAGGAGATACGGGCAGAGTTGAATCTTCCCCTGGTTTTGATGAGGCTTTCGCGGTGGAGAAAACCCATCGCATTGCCCGTCGAGCGATCAGCTATGGGGAAAACGACCTCACTCAAGAACCATCAAAAGGTTCAGGATTGTTGTTTATTTGTTTCCAAGCAGATATTGAAAACCAGTTTAATTTTATGCAGATAAGATGGGCTAATGCTAACCACTTTGTGAAGGTTGGAGTAGGTCCTGATCCTGTAATTGGTCAGCCAGAAGGGGTACAAAAATGGCAAAAACAGTGGGGAGAGGAGGATACCGAAGATTACATGTTCAAACTTTGGGCGTTTATGCAAGGAGGGGAATATTTCTTTGCTCCTAGCATTAGTTTTCTCACGAATTTAGTTTAGAGTCTGTTTCCAAAAACTCCATTAATAATTAATTAAAATTTAGAAGTATCATGACAACTATTCCCGAAACTCAAGAAAGAATTAGACTGCTAGCAGACCGCAACCGATCGCAATATTGGAAACGTTGGGGTCCTTATTTGAGCGATCGCCAATGGGGAACGGTACGAGAGGATTATAGTCAGGGAGGGAATGCTTGGGATTATTTTCCTCATGATCAGGCTCGCTCTCGGGCATACCGTTGGGGAGAAGATGGTCTGATGGGTATTTCTGATAATCATCAACGTCTCTGTTTTGCGATCGCTCTTTGGAATGGCACTGACCCCATCCTGAAGGAACGTTTATATGGTCTAACTAACAGTCAAGGTAATCATGGGGAAGATGTCAAGGAGTATTATTTCTATTTAGACAATACTCCCACTCATTCTTATATGAAGGGACTGTATAAATATCCCCAAGCGGCTTTTCCTTATGCGGATTTAAATGATGAAAATGCCCGCCGCAAAGCAACAGATTCGAGGGCATTTGAATATGAATTGATCGATACGGGGGTGTTTGAAGGCGATCGCTATTTTGATGTTTTCGTTGAATATGCGAAGAATTCTCCTGAAGATATTTTGATCCAAGTTACGGTAACTAATCATGGCTCAGAAACGCAAGAGTTACATTTGGCACCAACTCTTTGGTTTCGTAATACTTGGTCTTGGGGTCTTGAGGGGGAAGAGAAACCATCTCTTAAAGGAATTTCTACCACTTCAGATTTCACTGTTGTTGAAGCAGATTTTGCTAATTCTAAATTAAATGAACGAAATTTAGGCAAAAAATGGCTTTACTGCGAAAACCCTGATGAAATGCTCTATACGGAGAATGAAACTAATTTTGTCAGATTTGGTTGGGGAGAGAATTCTAGTTATGTCAAGGATGGTATTAACGACTATATTGTTAATGGTCAAACTGCTGCGGTAAATCCACAACAAGTAGGAACTAAAGTTTCTCCTTACTACAAAATAAGTCTGGCTGCTGGGGAAACTAAAACAGTTCGCTTACGACTCAGTGATCTACAAAATTTAACTACTCCCTTCGGTACTGAGTTTGCCTCAATCTTTGATACCCGTAAGGCGGAAGCCGATGAATTCTATCAAGCTGTCACTCCCTTTGCTGAATTAGCCGCGGAAATGCGTAATGTGCAGCGACAAGCATTTGCAGGGATGTTATGGAGTAAGCAATTTTATTATTATGTAGTGCAGGATTGGCTTAATGGAGATCCTGGTACTCCCCCCCCTCCTCCAGGGCGCAGTAGAAACCGCGAATGGACGCACCTATTTAACGAAGATATTATTTCCATGCCCGATAAATGGGAATATCCTTGGTTTGCTGCTTGGGATTTGGCTTTTCACACTATTCCCTTAGCCTTAATCGACCCTGATTTTGCTAAGAAGCAATTATATCTCTTCACTAGAGAATGGTATATGCATCCCAATGGGCAAATACCAGCCTATGAATGGAACTTTAGTGATGTCAATCCTCCTGTCCATGGTTGGGCAGCTTGGCGAGTATATAAGATCGAGCAATCTATGTACGGTGAGACAGATCGTACATTCTTAGAGCAAGTATTCCAGAAGTTATGTCTTTACTTTACTTGGTGGGTTAATCGCAAAGATGAAGATGGTAACAATCTCTTTGGGGGTGGTTTCCTCGGCTTAGATAACATCGGCGTGTTCGATCGCAGTAACCTAAGAATAGCGGGGGCGCGGATCGAACAGTCTGATGGCACTAGCTGGATGGGAATGTTCTGTCTTAATCTGTTGAAAATGGCTACGGAATTAGCCACCGAAAGCACTGATGAGAAAGTCTACAGTGATATGGCATCGAAGTTTTTCCAGCATTTTCTATTAATTGCCGAAGCACTCAATAAAATTGGGGGCGATGAGGTCAACATCTGGGATGAAGAGGACAACTTCTACTATGATATTTTAAAAGTCCCTGGTAATGCTTTGCCAGAAGGTAATGATCCTTTCTCTTTTCAGATGAAATTGCGCTCTCTAGTGGGACTAATCCCTCTTTTTGCCGTAGAAGCGATCGATCAGGAAACCCTAGATAGGTATTTGAAATCAGACTTTAAAGATCGCCTTGACTGGTTTATCAATAACCGCCAAGACTTAACCAAACACCAAAATATTTCCCTGAGAAATACACAAGGTAATCTCATGGAGGGCGGGCTTTCTTTATCTCTAGTCAGTCCTAATCGACTTCGTTTGATTCTCCAGAGAATGCTCGATGAAAATGAATTTTTCAGCCCCTATGGCATCCGTGGATTATCTAAAATCCATGAGCCAGGTCAACAGCCCTATCAATTACCTTTTGAGATCAATTCCGAGGATGGCACGATTAGTCCCCGTGTCGAATATGAACCAGCCGAATCTCGCTTTGGCTTATTTGGTGGCAATTCCAATTGGCGTGGCCCTGTCTGGTTTCCTGTTAACTTTTTACTAATTGAATCTCTGCAAAAGTTCCACCGTTATCTAGGAGATGATTTTAAAGTAGAATGTCCTACAGGCTCAGGCAATATGCTCAATCTCTGGGAAGTAGCCGAAGAAATCTCAAAAAGGTTAATTAATATTTTCTTACCTAAAGCCGATGATCCCGATCAAGGCGATCGACCTGTATATGGTAAAACGGATAAGTTCCAAAACGATCCCAACTGGAATCAATATATCCTTTTCTATGAATATTTCCACGGGGATATAGGTGCAGGAGTTGGTGCTAGTCATCAAACTGGTTGGACAGGAGTAGTAGCGAAATTAATTCAGCAGCAAGGTAAGTATGCTGCACAAGGGAAGAGTCCTGAATAGCCGCAGTATGTTTATCGGTTAGGACAAGATTGGTTAACTGCTCGTAAGTAATGAGTAATGAGTAATAAGTAATAAGTGCTCTAATACAAGTACTTATTGCTGTAAGCAATTTTGACATGCGAATTCAAAGTCAGTAGCTATTTTTTAGTTAACTGACTTTTCTGTTCAAATAGTTTTCTTCAAAGATTTAGGTCGAGGTTGTGGTTGAGCGTGAGGAAATCTTTGTTTAGTGAGAGGATCGCATCTCTCGAATAGACAATTTCTCCATTGTACTGAGTTTATATTTGCCTCGTTAATAGGTAGCCCAAACAAATACCTTTGATCTTTAAATATAATGCCAAAGTTCTTTGCAACCCCTTTTCGGTAGAGTCCAACAAGTTGAGGTGCTCCTCCCGTAAGTGGATCTAAACCTGTTTCCAAGGAATCACAAAATGCACTAAATACAGCACGGCTAGTATTTTTTAATTCCGTTTTTTGCCAACAAAGATTGTTTGCTCGAATACTATTTTGGCCAGAACCGAGACTTAGAAGCAAATTTGACTTCTCAGGAAGTTGAGGTTGTGAAGTTGTCCAACCATTTTTGCTATTCCACTCAAGGGTATATATCTCAAATTTAGAATTCATACTTTCTCCAGATCTTGAACAGTAAACAATCTGAAAAGCATTTTGAAAATTTTGAGGTAATTTATTAAAAGAGCTTTGGATTAAATCTGAAATCTTTTGAAATTTTTCTCTGGGACTTTCTTGATATGAAAAACTAAACCCAGCATCCATCATGCTTATTATTTGATCAAGAACAAGAGAGGGGAATAAAACATCACCGCAATAACCAAAAATGTCAGGATATTTTTGTGATGCGAAAAGTTTCCTTCCATAATTCCAGTTTATGCCAGTTCCCCAACTGATTCGACTATCACTTGCGAAATAGAATGATGCAGGTCCTCTTGAATCAACACTTTGCCAAACTGCAATTGAAGTCATAACGATAGAGAGTTCAAGACTCCTGGTTGATACTAAATTTCAATGCTATTATAAGCATATAGTTTCGACTTTAGTTTTTTGATTAATCACTAATACAGTAAGCCCGCCTGAGCGAGCACAATTGCAACTCCCAGACGCTCCACTAAATCTTCAAGGGGCGTGAGGTCGAGGACCTACCTCCACACCAAACAATGGTGCTGGGGGTGGCTGGGTTTTTAATAAAAATTTGGTCTTGATAAGCTTTTATACATACCCAACTGTTTTACAGCCTAGATTCTATATACTTGACGAGCAAACCCACTAATGCGAAATAGACTAACAAAACAAGGAAATATGCCTATGCTTGAGCTTCCAGTTTTTGAATAGAACAGGGAGATTGCAAATGCTCTAAACAACAATAAAAAAACTGAATCCCTCTACCATTCATAATTAGTACAAAAATATCAGCCGATACCGCTATAGTTGGCAATCAACAATCGATCCTTGTAAGTAGAAAATACGATCGCATCATTGAAACTATTTGATTAACTGATCGTATTCAGCATGAGTTCCAATCCAAAACCAAGAAATACCGCTTTTCACTTCCACGCCCAAAGCACGATAGCTCAATCCTACTCTTACTGACCAATATTTATTACCAATTTTCTTAAAATGCAGCGAAGGATGATGTGGATCAACTTTCAGTAATTCATATGATTGATCGGCAATACGTTGTAAGTTTGCAGGCAAGCCTTCGTAACACTTCCAAAAACGGCGAGTTGTATAGTGCATTAAATCTCTTGACAATGCCCAGATTCAAATTCTGCGATCGCTTCATTAGCTAATTCTTCTAACTTTCCTGCTGCTACATCCTGTTCTAGTTGTTGTTCCCACTGTT
>CALLPS010000440.1 GCA_938015355.1 uncultured Pleurocapsa sp. | reverse complement strand
TTACGTAGAATAGCTTGTTTACCCATTCCTTCAAGTTCATCAAC
Organism: uncultured Pleurocapsa sp.; assembly: GCA_938015355.1. Lineage (GTDB taxonomy): Bacteria > Cyanobacteriota > Cyanobacteriia > Cyanobacteriales > Xenococcaceae > Waterburya. The sequence goes on along the minus strand of CALLPS010000440.1, from coordinate 7,655 downwards.
AATATCTAATGCATCTTGATAACGTCCTTCGACTATACTTTGCCTAAGTTCTATTAGTTCTTGAACCATGATGTCAAACCTATACAGTAAATTGGTTAGAATCTATATTTATGTTACTAGTTTTTTCTGAAATTCGAGGGACGATCACTATTTGGAAAAATCTAAAATTTAATTTAATAATGTGCTAATTAAATAGGTTGAGTTTTAATTTGGTTAATGATTAGAGCAAAGATTTTTCCAGAAAAATTGCATTGCCATATTTTGGGTCTAATTCATATCCAGTAAAGCCGAATTTTGCATAAGAATTTCTCGCAGATAAGTTTTTTTCCAAAACTTCTAATGTAATTTTACAAGCTCCCTTTTCTTGAGCAACTTTTTCTACTTTAGATAGCAAAAGCTGACTTATACCTTGTCTTCTGTATTGACTAATCACTACTAAGTCGTGGATATTGATAACTGGCTTACATTTAAATGTCGAAAATAGAGTGAAACAATTAATCAATCCTACTGGTAAATTTTCAACATAACAAAGGATAGAAAAGGCGAAGGGGAGTTTAATCAGTTCTTTAACTAAGTTTTCTTTAGTATATTTATTTAGTTCAATGCCTCCACCTGCTGCATCAAGGGCATATTGATTTAGCAAAGATACAATATCTCGTGCATGTTGTTCGTTTAAATAGTCAGCAATTATTATATTAGTATTCATAGTATTTTGTCTGCATTCAATACTCTTGAAGATTGACTATAACTTCTTAATTTAATTCCGCAGTAACAGGATAACGTTGCAATACCTGTTTTAAATACTTGGCTGTATAGGATTTTTTATTCTTAGCGACTGTTTCTGGTGTCCCTGTGGCAATAATGGCACCCCCTTTGTCTCCCCCTTCAGGACCAAGATCGATAATCCAATCAGAACACCTAATTACATCCATGTTGTGTTCGATCACAATTAAAGAGTTCCCTTTATCTACCAACCGTTGCAGCACATTTAATAAATGATGAACATCATAGAAAGATAAGCCTGTAGTTGGTTCATCGATTAAGTATAGAGTCTTGCCAGTAGCACGACGGGATAATTCCGAGGCTAGTTTCACCCTTTGAGCTTCTCCACCTGATAGGGTAGGGGCAGGTTGTCCTAGTTTGACATAACCCAAGCCAACATCTAATAAAGTTTGTAGCTTCTTGGCGGCACGGGGAATATTTTTAAAAGTCTCTAAAGCCTCCTCCACTGTCATATTCAAGACATCAGCTATGGAATAACCTTTATATTTAGCTTGTAGAGTTTCTCGATTGTATCTTGCTCCTTTGCAGACATCACATTGCACATAAACATCAGGCAAAAAATTCATTTCAATCACATTCACTCCTTGTCCACTACATGCTTCACATCGTCCCCCTTTGACGTTAAAAGAAAACCGTCCTGCCTTGTAGCCCCTGGCTTTGGCTTCAATAGTTTCGACAAAGATCGCACGAATCGCATCAAAGACTCCTGTATAGGTAGCAGTATTAGAACGAGGAGTACGACCAATGGGAGATTGATCAATTGTAATGACTTTATCGATCGCCTGTAAACCAGTAACTTCTCCCAGTTGTTTGGGAAAAGGAGTTTTGCGACTTAAATGGTGTTTTAAAGCAGGGCGGAGTAATTCATTGACCAAAGTAGATTTACCTGAACCCGATACTCCAGTAATACAGACAAATTTACCTAAGGGAATCTCGACATCGATATGCTGTAAATTATTGAGATGGCAATCTTGGAGGGTAATACCGTGGGCTTTGCCACTACGTCTAGTATTGGGGGTAGTAATTACCCGTTTTCCTGATAAATATGCCCCCGTAAGAGAAGTCTGGGAATTGAGTAAAGCGGTTAAATCTCCCTGCACCACAATATCGCCACCATGTACTCCTGCTTTGGGCCCAATATCGACTAAACTATCCGCAGCCCGAATTGTATCTTCATCGTGTTCAACTACAATTAAGGTATTACCCAGATCTCTTAACTTCTTGAGGGTTCCTAATAATTTATCATTATCTCGTTGATGTAAACCGATACTTGGTTCATCTAAGACATAGAGGACTCCCGTTAATCCTGCCCCAATTTGCGTCGCTAATCTAATTCTTTGGGCTTCTCCCCCCGATAAGGTCATCGCCGCGCGGTCTAAAGTCAAATAGTCTAAACCCACATCTAGTAAAAACTGGAGGCGAGATCTAATTTCCTTGAGGGCTAATTCGCCAATCAAAGCCTGACGGTTAGTTAGTTGTAGATCATTGACTCGGTTTAAACATTCCCGAATTGGCACCCCAGAGAGGTCATTAATGCGATATTGACCCAAACTAACGGATAGAGATGCAGGCTTCAGCCTTTGACCATCACAGGTATCACAGGGTTGATTAATTAAATATTGCTCTAGTTTACTTTTAACCGAGTCGGAGTTAGTTTCCTGATAGTTGCGTTGCAACATTTTTAGTACTCCTGAATAGTGGCGATGATAGCCTTTCTGTTGACTTCCACGACTATCCGAATGAAAGAAAACGGGGTCTTTCGCTCCGAAAAGAATTACTTTTTGTTGTTCTTCTGTAAGCTGCTCCCATTTCGTTTGAATCTCAAACCCAAACGCCTGTCCTACACCATGCAACAGAGAGAGGTAATAAGAATTATCTTTATCTGACCAGGGAGCGATCGCACTGTATAGTGGTTGGGTGGGGTCAGGTACCACTAATTCAGGGGCAAATGTTTTGTGACTTCCTAATCCATGGCAGTCGGGACAAGCACCATAGGGAGAATTAAAGGAAAATAACCGAGGGGATAATTCCTCGATGACTGCGCCATGTTTGGGACAAGCAAAGTTTTCCGAAAAAGTTATCTTATCTGGCTTCTCTTGACTATCCGCAGCAGGAATAATATCAATTTCCGCAATACCATCGGCTAAACCTAAACAAGTCCCCAAAGAGTCTGCTAAACGCTCTTCAATCCCAGGCTTTTTAACCAGACGATCTACCACAACTTCAATGTCATGTTTATAATTTTTGTCTAGTTCAACTAAGTCGTCAAGTTGGCGCACCTCGCCATCGATTTTGACTCTAACAAAGCCCTGAGAAGCCAAACTAGATAATAATTGCTTGTGAGTACCCTTCTTGCTCCTGATTACGGGAGCTAAAACCATAAACTTAGTCTTATCAGACAATTCCATAATGCGATCGCTCATCTGATCAATAGTTTGAGGCACAATCGAGCGATCGCACTTCGGACAATGGGGTTCTCCTGCCCGACCAAATAGCAATCTTAAGTAATCATAGATCTCGGTTACAGTACCTACCGTCGAACGAGGATTATGAGAAGTAGACTTCTGATCAATCGAAATAGCTGGACTTAATCCTTCAATGGCATCAACATCAGGCTTGTCTAACTGCCCTAAAAACTGTCTGGCATAAGCACTCAAGGATTCGACATAGCGTCTTTGTCCTTCCGCAAAAATAGTATCAAATGCCAAAGAAGATTTACCCGAACCCGAAACCCCAGTAAAGACAATCAATTGATTTCGCGGTAAATCCAAATCAATGTTCTTTAAGTTATGTTGTCTGGCACCTTTGATGCGAATGACATTTTCTTCCATAGGGGTTTGCTCAACCTGGTTACTCTTACCAATAGCTCGAATATCTTTGCGGGAAGGAGACATACAGACAATGCTTAATAGTTCTTAATTATATTAGCGTTTCCTTGGACGCTGAATAAACTCAAATTTAAGCCGTTGCTGTTTCACCAAAACTTCTATGGCAGAAAGATAAAAATCTTTTGCTCAGTCAATTACTTACAATAAAAGAATCTAAACTACTACTCTTGCTAAGAGAATATTTATCATGGGTGACATAATTCGCATTATCGTTTCTATTTTGATCCCACCATTAGGAGTATTTCTTCAGGTGGGGTTAGGAAAAGATTTTTGGATTAATATCCTGTTAACTTTATTCGGCTATATTCCTGGTCTAGTTCACGCGATTTGGATTATTGCTAAAAAATAAACCATTGATACTTGAGTCAAACCGCCTCCCGGATTAAGGCTAATCTAACTTCTGCTAGAGGTCGATTATGATATTTTTCAGATAGATTGATAGATTAATATATTCAACCCTGCTATCTATACCGAAAATATGATCGACAGAATCGCAAAATTACCGAAATGGCTGACTATTGGTTTAGTTATACCGTTGTTGGTGTTGAATGGCTGGCTACTGATCCTAGTCTTTGAGTATTTTCAATCCCTAATGACGATTTTTATTACTGCCACTTTACTGTCCTTCATTTTAGATTACCCTGTTCGCTTGATCGAACAACGCAAAGTCCCCAGAGCCCTAGCTATTTTAGTAGTTCTCCTGATGGGAATTTTACTTCTGGGCATCATTGGGGTTACGGTAATTCCCATCCTACTTGATCAGCTAAATAGTTTACTGGAACGTTTACCAAGTTATGTGGCATCAGGTAGCGAACAAGCAAAATTCCTGGAAGCTTGGGCAAGTGAACGTAATTTTCCTGTTAGCATTAGCAGCCTGGTAGCCGATGCTTTAAGTCGTGTTAGTTATCAACTACAAGAGTTGAGCGGTCAAATTTTAGGTAGTTTCTTTTCCGTAGTTGGCAGTTTGTTAGATTTACTTTTAACCATTGTGCTCACTTTTTATATGCTGTTGCATGGTGATGAACTATGGGAAGATCTATTCCAGTTTTTTCCTGATCATTCCCGAAAAAACATCCGCGATTCCTTAAAGCGCACTTTCAATAACTATTTTGTGGGACAACTTACCGTAGCTACGGTGATGGGAGTTTCCATTACTATTACCTTCTTAATTATTCAAATTCCTTTTGGGTTCTTATTTGGCTTAGTTGTCGGTTTGATGGCGCTATTTCCTTTTGGTGCCGCTTTGAGTATTAGTCTAGTTAGCTTTTTGATGGCTTTAAAAAGTATCTGGTTAGGATTGAAGGTTTTGGCGATCGCCTTTATCATTGAACAGATAGTAGAAAGTATTATTGCCCCCCGCCTTTTAGGAGAATTTACAGGTCTAAATCCCGTATTAGTTTTAGTCTCTTTGCTAATTGGAGCCCAGCTAGGAGGATTTTTGGGCTTGATTTTAGCTGTACCCATCGCTAGCTTTATCAAAGCCTTATTCTCGCTGTTTAATGTCATTCCAGACCCCGATGAAATATCGATTAATGTTTAAATATTGGTTGTTAGAACTTTATGATAATTTGAGTCATTACAATTATGATTGCCATCTATCCAGGCAGCTTTGACCCTGTTACCTTGGGTCACATCGATATTGTGGAAAGAGGAGCCAAACTATTTGACAAAGTGATTGTGGCGGTGCTTTCAAATCCTAGTAAGAAACCTTTATTCTCGGTTGACAAAAGAATTGAACAAATTACTCAATGCACTAAACATATTGCCAATGTAGAAGTTGATAGTTTTATTGGTTTAACCGTCGACTATGCCAAACTGCATCATGCTGGGGTTTTATTAAGAGGATTAAGAGTCTTATCTGATTTTGAAAAAGAGTTGCAAATGGCTCATACAAATAAGACTTTAAATAATGAAATTGAAACCGTATTTCTGGCTACTACCAAAGAATATAGTTTTCTAAGTAGTAGTATTGTCAAAGAAATCGCTCAATTTGGAGGGGTAATTGATCACTTGGTTTCCGATAATGTCGCCCAGGATATGTATCAAAAGTATCACAATAAATAAGATCTGAAGTTGGTAGTAGCTACGAAATTAATTAACACTTACAAATATGAAATATAGGTTGGCAATTATTACTTAGTTGAGTTAAAAATAGACTCAAAGAATTATATATAATAGTTAATGTCATCAGTAAATTCTATACAAGAAAATACAACATCAGTTGACACATTAGAGGGTACAAATAATAGTTCTGCTCTGAGTTTTAATATTGAAATGGAGTTGAACAGTTTAATAGAATCAATTCTTGATATTAGGACTATTCCCTTGACAGAATTAATTATTGTTGAGCGAGATTTATTATTACAGCACTTACATCACATTCAAGAGAACTTACCCACGGATTTAGCGACCGCAATTGAAATTGCCAACTGTCGGCAACAAATTATTGCTGAAGCAGAAAGTTATGCTTTTTCAGCAGTTAAATCCGCTAAAGAACAAGCTAGTCAGATGCTTCAAGACTCGGCAATTGTACGCCAAGCGGAATTAGATGGAGCCAAAATTAGACTAAAAACGGAAAGAGAGTGCGAAGAATTAAAGCAAACTATCCACAAAGAAGTCACACAATTACAACAAAATGCGATCGCAGAATGCCAATCAATCCAAATAGATGCTGATAATTATGCCGACGATGTTTTAGGTGACATTGAACAAAGACTGCAACAAATGTTGGAGATTATCCAAAATGGTCGCCAGCAATTATAGTCATTCTCGTTAATTTCCATACCTTCTAGGTTATCTTTTTTAGGTAGTAGGTAGTAAGTAGTAGGTAGTAAGTAGTAAGTAGTAGGTAGTATCAGTAAGCTGAGTGTGGGAATAGGCATTTTTTGTCTGATGGGATTGAGCACGATGATAAGATAAGATTGTTATTTAGTCGCAAATTATGGAATCACAGTGTCGCTGGGAGCTACAGATTAGGAGATCAACCATTAGATTCGCCACTTTAGCTCTAACTTTAGCAATATCAATACCTGCCAGAGTTCAAGGAGAATCTCTTCCCCCAGCAGAATTGGATTCCTTAGAATACTTTGAGGGCAATTGGAGTTGTCGGCAACCAGCAGCTAATAATGACCCATCAGGAGCATTTAATTGGAACGTTGAACTGGGTTTAAACGATTTTTGGTATTTAGGGGGGATCGAGCAAGTTAACCCCCCTAAAGACGGACAAAGCATAAAATCACGAGAATTTCTCGGCTATGATGTAGTCGCAAATCAGCTTACTCGTTCGGTAGTTTTGGGAGATGGCAGCTCCTATAATATGACGGCTAGTGATTGGGAAAATAATCAGCTTGTATGGACAGGATCATTAATCAGAAAGGGAGAATTATCCCAACTACGTCAAGTAATGGTTCAAGATAGTCCAGACAAATTTACCACAACTTATTTAGTTACAGGGGATTCCGATAACTGGATTCCGATAGTTGATGAGACTTGCGATCGCATTAAATCATAATTTACTAGTAATATATACACTAGTACGCAGTTAAAAACTATATTGAATGGTATGGATGAAATCCCCCTTTCTCTCATAAACTTCAATCTTAATTTGCTCGTTAGAGACAATAACTCTCGAAAAATTGTCTCCTGAATAAACCTGACTGACTTCTCCTAGTCGATATGCATCATCATCAGTTGCCGAAGAGACAAAGCCAGTTAAATTAAAATGTCTTTGTTTGGCGTGGGGATAAGGCCAATAAAAAGCAGATGAAACGACAGAATATATATTTAGTGGCTCTCCTCCTGGAAGACTGATATCTAATTCCGCTGCCATTGAGCAATGGACATCCCCCGCCAGAAACACAACTTTCTCAATTTTGCGATCTCGAATGTGGGAGATGATCTGATCTCTTTGTCCTCGAAAACCACTCCATTTATCGCTATTCGCTTTCCTCATGTCAGGAAAAAACGGGACAGAAGTTACCACAA
>CALLPS010000439.1 GCA_938015355.1 uncultured Pleurocapsa sp. | reverse complement strand
CTATTAATTTTTATCATGAGTATCGTTTTCATTCCTTGGGGCATAGTCAACTATCGCGCCAGAGTAGCCCACAACATTGAACAAAACACAGCTACTCAATTAGATGCTGCCCCAGAACTATCTGTATACCGCCTAGATCCTCAAGTAAAAGCAGGGAAATTAACTATTACAGGCAGAGTACCAAGCGAATACCTAAGTAATCAAGCTGCAATAATTACCCAGAAGATCGCTAGCCAAAATAAGCTTGAGCTGGATAATCAGATTGTTACGATTAATGTTCCTGTCAACCCGAGCTTAGTTACGGGTGAAATTCAGCGTTTGACCAAACTGTTTAATCAACAGTCCACAGTAGCTATTGAGACGGATTATGAACTCAAAACTTTAACGGTTAAAGGATTTATTTTAGATAAAACTACCCGTCAAACTATAAATCAAGCTTTTCGTCAGATACCAGGAATTGAGCAGATAGTTTTCAATATAGTTGAGCAACTGCCCCTGATTGAGCAGCGAGTCTACTTTAACCAAGGTTCTAGTCAGTTAAATTCTATCGATAACTTAAGTAAGATTAAAGCTACAAAGCAACTTTTGCGTCAGTATCCCCAGTTGCATTTAAAATTAGTTGTGCATAGTGATGGTAGTGGCTCAACCAGGATCAATCAAAAATTGGGTCAGAAACGTTGTCAAGTTGTTAAAGCGACGCTGATAGAAGGAGGTATTGAGCCTGATAGACTTCTTATGGACTGTAATTATTCAATTCTGCCCTCAAATAAAGAAAATTATCAACCACAGTGGTCTAAACGCTATGTAAGTTTGAAACCGTTTATTTCCTCAAATCTGTCTCAATAAATAATATTTTAATGTCAATAATCACCAAAAAAATTTGTTTACTAGGAGATTTTAATGTCGGAAAAACTAGTCTAGTCCGTCGTTTTGTCGAGGATAAATTTAGCGATCAGTACCTTTCCACAGTGGGGGTAAAGATAAGTCGCAAGTCGGTAAATGTCAGAACGGATCTAGACATTCATCGGGTAAACCTTTTAGTCTGGGACTTGGAAGGGAACACCAAGTTTAAATCAATTACCCCCAGCTACCTCAAAGGAGCTAGCGGTTCAATTATAGTTGCCGATCTGACTCGCACGGATACTCTTAAAAATTTAAATCAGCACATTAAGCTTTTTCGAGAAGTCAATCCTCAAGGCGTGATTATCATCGCTTTGAATAAGGCGGATTTAATCCCTCAAGAAAAGTTAAGTAAGTTAGTGGAACATTACAGTTCATATAGTTCTAAACGAATAGTTAGTATTCAAACAACTTCTGCCAAAACAGGGGCTAACGTGGGGGGAATCTTTGCTCAATTGGCTACTACTGTCAGTTTACTGTCTTGATCCACAATTTTTGTGACATTTTGATGACGATGGTGTTTCCCACACAACAAGACCATCTCATGGTCTCAAAACTCAGCTATGGTCTTTTCAGATAGTTGATAAGTTGTTATACAAGTTCTTAGTTTTTCTTGAAGTAAACTAGAGAAAATAAATCAAAGATATGATCGTGTTAACCTGCCAAAGAAAATTAAAACCCCGTAATATATATATTTTGGGGAATGATTCTAGGAGACCATTGCACCTATGGGAAAAGTAGTCGGCATCGATTTGGGAACAACCAATTCCGTAGTAGCGGTAATGGAGGGTGGTAAACCTATAGTAATTGCCAATTCAGAAGGAATGCGAACTACTCCCTCTGTAGTTGGCTTCAACAAGGATGGAGAGCTGGTAGTGGGGCAGTTGGCGAGACGGCAAAGCGTCTTAAATCCAGAAAACACTTTTTATGGTGTTAAAAGATTTGTTGGTCGTCAGTATTCAGAGCTTCAGCCAGAATCAAAGCGAGTTCCCTACACGATCAAACGGGATGAATTAGGTAATATTAAAATCCGCTGCCCCAAGCTAAAAAAAGAGTTTGCCCCCGAAGAAGTTTCGGCGATGATTTTACGCAAACTAGCGGAAGAGGCAGAACGCTACCTCGGAGAATCCATTACTGGTGCCGTAATTACCGTACCTGCTTATTTTAACGATTCCCAAAGACAGGCGACTAGGGATGCTGGGCGGATCGCAGGATTGGATGTCCTACGTATTATCAATGAACCGACTGCCGCCGCTTTAGCTTACGGACTAGATCAGCGTCGTCCCCAAACCATTATGGTGTTTGATTTGGGAGGAGGAACTTTTGATGTTTCTATTCTCGATATTGGCGATGGGGTATTTGAAGTTAGAGCCACTAGCGGGGACACTCAACTAGGAGGAAATGACTTTGATCGTCGGATTGTTGATTGGTTAGCAGAAGAATTTTTAAAACAAGAAGGGGTAGATCTGCGTAAAAGCGATCGCCAGGCATTACAAAGACTGACAGAGGCAGCAGAAAAAGCCAAGATTGAGCTATCTAATTTATCTGTTACGGAAATTAACTTACCCTTTATCACGGCAACGGAAGATGGACCCAAACATATCGAAATTAAGCTGTCTCGCGCCAAATTTGAGGAACTCTGTGGGGATCTAGTAAGTCGCCTGCGTCGTCCCCTTAAACGAGCGATTTCCGATGCTGGGCTAGGGCCGATGGATATTGATGAGGTAGTATTAGTAGGTGGTTCGACCCGCATCCCCATGGTGCAGGATTTAGTTCGTAGTTATATTGACTTAGAACCGAATCAAAACGTTAACCCTGATGAGGTAGTTGCCATTGGTGCCGCTATTCAGTCGGGGATTATGACTAATGAAGTAAAAGATATTTTATTGCTAGACGTTACCCCCCTATCCTTAGGTTTGGAAACCATTGGGGGGGTAATGAAAAAGCTCTTACCTCGCAACACCACAATCCCCGTTCGCCGTTCCGATATTTTTTCTACGGGAGAAAATAATCAAACCGTGGTGGAAATCCACGCCCTTCAAGGAGAACGGGAAATGGCAAGCGGGAATAAATCCCTGGGAAGATTTAAACTTACAGGTATTCCTCCTGCACCGAGGGGTGTTCCTCAGGTTCAAGTATCTTTTGATATTGATGCCAACGGTATTTTACAGGTTACAGCCAGAGATAAAACTACAGGGAGAGAACAAGGGATTACTGTTTCAGGAGCTTCTACTCTCAGTGATTCCGAAATTAGCCGTATGATTGATGAGGCAGAAAAATTTGCCGAAGAAGATCGCGCCCGCAGAGAACGAGTGGAAAAGCGTAATCGAGCTAAAGCTTTGACGGATCAGGCGCAACGCAAGTTGAAGGAAGTAACCCTTGATTTTGGTAGTCAATTTGCCAGCTATTATCGTCGTCGCATTGATGTGTTGTGTGAGGAAATTCTCAAAAGTCTCGAACAAGATGATGAAAGAACTCTAGATCGTTCCGAAGCAGACTTGCAGGACACTCTATATGAACTAAATCGAGAAGTTAGACTGCAATACGATGACGAGGATGATGATGACTTCCTCGGAGCGATTAAAAAGACTTTCTTAGGAGATGAGGACGACAAGTATATTGAGGACTATTCTTACGATCCTCGCGCCTCAGATTATTATAACGATTATCCATCAGGTGCCCCTCGCGATGGCTATGGTTACTCTGCTGGAGGTGCTTCTGGTCGTCCTGCGGCAGGATATAACGATAATTATGGTGGTTATCGCAATGAATCTCGTCAACCTGGTTATAACAATGAGCGGAATGATGGCTATGGTGAGCAACGCCGTCGCCCTGCTACGGGTTATGATAGCTACAATGATCGAACTAGAGAACCTAGAGGCTATGATGATCAGCGCCGTCGCCCTAGTTACAATGATACTGCTGGTATATCAGCCGATCCCTATGCACCTAGACCAGTGCCGCCAAGGACTCGCCGTGATAGTCGTGACAGTCGCGATAATTATCCTCCCCAAGACCCCTACAATGGTCGCAATAATCAGCGTAATGCTCCTTACGAAAATGATTGGGAAGATGAGGACGATGAATGGTTTTAAGTTAATAAACAATGCTAATGCTGCCCCAAGGTCAAAACAAATAACCATCTAAATAAATCAACAATTGAGATATGCAGGAAGTGCGTAACTATTATGAGATGCTGGGCGTTGATAAAAATGCCTCTAGTAGTGAAATTAAGAAAGCTTATCGCACCTTAGCTATTAAATATCATCCTGATCGCAATCTAGGAAATAAAGCCGCTGAAGAGAAATTTAAGGACATTAATGAAGCCTATGAAGTTTTGTCAGACCAGACTAGGCGTGTTCAATACGATCAATCTATTAGCCGCAAAAACTTTATTGACAAGACGGGTTTTGGCAACTTTGGGCGCAATAATAATACTGCCAATAATCGAGGCGGTACTGCTCAACGTTCTCGTAATCGGGTAGATAG
>CALLPS010000438.1 GCA_938015355.1 uncultured Pleurocapsa sp. | reverse complement strand
TGGACACCGCAACAACGCCTGGAAAGAATTGCCGAAATTCAAACCTATCTTGCTGAAAATCCTGCTCTCCAACGATCCTCCGACCTTTGGTTTGAGCAGGGTAACATCTCGGTAATTAATGAGGAATATGAAGAGGCGATCACATCCTATGACCAGGCTTTAGAGATTAATCCTGATGATGATCAAGCTTGGTATAATCGCGCTTGTTGTTTTGCTTTACAAAATCAAATTGATTTAGCTATTGAAAGTTTAACTAAAGCAATTTCTCTCAACCAAGAATATCAAGCTATGGCAAAAACTGATGTTGATTTTGACAGTGTTAGAGACAATCAAAGATTTCAATCTCTGCTTAACTCTTCTATGGAATAAACTGAATAATTAGAGTTATGGCGTAATTTCTAAAAGCTAAGAGCTAAAAGCTAAAGAAACTAATTCACACCAGACGTTTCTTGGTAATTAATATTTAGCTTCGGCTAAAGATACACCAAATTTATCGCACCAGATGGTTATTTCATCATAATTTGTCGCATCAAAGTCAACGGGTAAACGGTAAACTTGCTTTCCTTTATCTAGATTTAAACCCGAAAAAATGCTCCCTTCCGTCAATTCTCCATCTTGGGAAAATCCTAGTTTAGGATCGGGTGCGCCATCAAATAAAAAATCTGGGTCTAAAACTAAATATTGAATATCTCCTTTCTGGACGATAGAGACTCCGCCACTAACAGTATGACCGTTTTCTCCTTGAAAGCTAGATGACTCGATTACTTCTCCCCCTGCTAAAACATCTCCTGCTTGAGCTAAGTTAGGGCTTAGAGCTAGGGTTAGAGCTGAAAATAATAATATTACTTGTTTCACAGTACCAAGGTTATTGATTTTTCGATTAATAGTGTATATGTGATGAGTTTATAACAAATTTCTTAGTTGATGATGAAATTGAACTGAGAGAATGATGAATCCTGTTCATACTCAAGAATGATTTTGTCAATGCCTGAATGCTCTATTATTAATTTGTAAACGAAATTTATCATAAATCAAGTAAGAGCTTGAATAAGCGGTCATTTTCTTGACTATAATTGCCCATAGTTGTTCATTATGGTTAAGAATTGGTTGATCGAGTACGAGAGTTTGCTAGATTAGTAGAGAGATCGCCCTCAACTCTTAGAAGTTGGGAGATAGAGGTCAAAATAAAGCCTGCTAGAAGCATAAGTATACTTAGCTAATGTACGCCATCAAAGTAGAGTTGAAACTAAATAAACGAGAAAAAACCTTGATCAATAAACATCTGGGTTTCGCTCGGTTTTGCTATAACTATGCTCTAGGTATCTACAGTCAGCTAGACCATAAAAAATATCCAGGAGGTAGCTCTAGAAAAATAGATTTAATCAAAAAAATCTTTAATAATTTAACGAAGAAGAATCCTGACTTTGCTTGGGCAAACAAGATGTCTAGTCGAGTCTATCAAAATGCGTTTCGAGCTTTGCAAATGGCTTTTACTCGCTTCTGGAAAAAACTAGGCGGTAGACCAAAATTCAAAAAGAAAAAACACGGGAGTAGCTTTACTGTAGATAGTTCTAATGGTGTAGTTTTTCAGGTAGGTGGCAAGCAAATTAAGATACCAACTTTGGGGACATTTAAAACCAAAGAAGGTATACCTAAATGTGTAGCTCAAACCTATACTGTATCCAGGCAAGGTGATAAGTACTATGTTGCATTTGCCATTAATGCCGAGAAATATCTCCCGATTAAAACCAAGACACAAGATCCCGTAGGACTGGATGTAAATCTGACTGATGGCAAATATTGTGTTTTGAGTGACGGTACTGAATATGCTTTCCCCAAGCCCTTAAAGAGAGCGAAAACCAAGCTCACTAAGCTACAGTACCATAACCGCAATAAGCAGTTAGGGAATAGAAAAAAAGGGGAAGCGGTATCCAAGAATGCTCGCAAGTATTATCGCCAACTAACAAAGCTACATCAAAAAATTGCTAATCGCCGTGAGGATTTTCTGCAAAAGCTGACTACTGAGTTGGCGTTGAAATACCAACACATCAAAGTAGAAACCCTCAATATAAAAGGCATGATGGCTAATAGAAAATTGGCATTTCCGATTCAGGACGCTAGTTTTTACCGCTTCAAATCCTTGCTCGAACAGAAACTATTAGCATCGGGAGGGGTGTTGGAGTCAGTAGATCAATGGTATCCAAGCAGTAAACTTTGTAGCAAATGTCAGACTAAAAAAACTGACCTCAAGTTAAAAGATCGCCTTTATACCTGTGCTTGTGGCTTGAATATCTGTCGAGATCTTAATAGCTCGATTAATCTCAAACAAGCTCCTGAAGTAACAATAGTAAATAGGGTCGGTTCGATCCGAATCAACGCCTGTGGACATGATACCGCCTACGGTCATGGCAAGCAGGAAGTAAACACCACAGTTAAACAGCTTGTTTTACCTTTGTTTGGTTAAAATGAGCAACTAACTATGGATAAGTTTTATGGAACAGCCAAATATACTTAGCAAAATAATGATCAATAGTTTTTTTGGTGATTCATTAGACAAAAGGAGCATTAAAAAACGAATTCGTAGACTAAGCAAGACCAAGATCGGATTTTATAGTATTGGTCTCTATCCCGCTTCTCTAGCTTATAATTCCGCAATGCAGAGGAGTGACAAATCTCTGTTGCTAGCCCCTCGCCCTGGCAGAGATTTAATGGGAGCATTTTCTCAGGATGAAATTAGGGGAATGGACTCCAAGCACGTTGCCACAATGAAAAAAATGGCTTGTCATAAGGAAGGAGAGAAATCTATTCCCAATGATTTAGCTTATCTAATTGAGAAATGTGATCTGGTGATTTTGTCTGCCAATAGTAAATACATCGAACAGGATTTAGTTACAGCTTGCAAACTCAGAAAACAATTAAATCGTCCTAATGTTGTTCTTGCATGTCTTGCAGGTTCTTTTAGCCACGATGAAGAGCAAAATAATTCCTATGTGCTATGTGAAAAAAATCCTAATTTAGCTTTCTTTTCTGGTTTTCACCGCCATGGAGCTTTGCGATCGCCCGTTGATAGTTTTACTGCTAATTTTTGCCATCCCAATGCTCTAATCGCCTTAATGGGGGCACAAATACTCGACAAGCTTTCGCCAAATATTCAGGTTTCTCCTGGGATTCATAATGTGGAGGCTCAATATATCAAGGCTGCCAAAAACATGGCTTCCATCTTTGCTGGCTTTGGTTATAAATATCATCAGCAAAATACAGGAATTTTACCTACTCTCCTAACTTTGCTCCTTAATCAGTGCCTTGACCAAGCGGCTACTGTTTCCATGCTACGACGCGATCGCCAAAAGTTCTATACTAATCAACCAATCGCTTTAACTGAATTAGGTTATGCTGTCCCCAGAATTGAGGCAACTTTAAATAAAGGTGGTATTACAGAGAGAGTGCGAGATCATACTTTTTGCCAGTTAACGGCGATTGTGGCTGATGTCCGTGGTAGTATGATGCTTCCTGTATCAGGTAGACCGACCAGAAACTTTCAAGCAGGACAAGCTCTCGCAAATGGCATGTTAGAACATGGTCGCTGCCCCGTTAGTATTGAAGAGTTTGAGCAATGGTGTGAAGAAGCTGGTCTCAACAAAAGCTCTTTAGAAGGATTAAAAGCCTTAAGATACTGGCCACAAATTAAGCAAAAGTATTCAATTCAGAACCATGATTCTTCAATGGTCAACCTGCTCTATAAGGGATTATATGGTAACGAAAGAGAAAAAAAATTCGCTTTTGAAGTGATGGCAAAAAGTCGAGAACTATCTAATTACTGTCAAGAATCAGTTAGACACACCCACAGTCGAAAATATGCCGAGGCACTCCACAATATCGGAAATTCTGATGCTTTGGAATTAATTTCTAACACTGTTGTTGTCGAAAATGCGCGCAAAGCTATTTATGATGATGACAGCATTGAAGAAAGAACAATCCAACCTGATGATCCTGCCTATATGCAGGTTATGGATTTTCTTGAGCAATAATATAATTAGGGGCTTCTTTGGGAATTATAAAGACAAGGTTAATTGCTTAGTTAAACTTCGTTACTGGGGAAACTAGATGGGTTTGATTAGGCAAATTATAGCTTTAACTCCGTTGTATCTAGATTTTTCTCATGGCTCTTACATTTATATCTGCTTTTCTATCCGTAATTTATATCTGCTTTTCTATCCGTAGCAGTTGTCATCTTGCTACTTGGCTGTATTGCCTTTATCGTCGGTGTCAGAATTTATAATGGTTTAGTTTACCTAAAAAATCAGGTTAATAAGTCGTTTTCCAGCGTTGATGTCTTGCTCAAAAAAAGATGGGATTTGATTCCTAATTTAGTGGCGGTAGTTAAACATCACATGGAATTTGAACAGCAAACCTTGGCGGAAGTTACCAGATTGCGATCGCAAGTTATGTCGGGCGGTGTTAGTGCCGAGCAAAGGCTAACTCTAGAAAACCAAATTTCTCGCTCTATGGGTAATATTGTGGCACTAATTGAAAATTATCCTGATTTGAAATCGGATCAACACGTAAATCAATTATTGGCATCAATCAACGAAACCGAAGAACAAATTTCCGCTGCCAGGCGCTTCTATAATGCAGCGGTTACGGAATATAACAATGCCCTGGAAATGTTTCCTAGTAATATTGTTGCCAGTTATATGAGATATCGCTCTAAAGAATTGTTTGTCACTCCTGCCGAAGAAAGAGCCAATGTTAACGTTGGCGAACTATTAAATTAAACATCAACTCTTGTACAGACGTAGCATGCTACGTCTCTTTTTACCTTGACTAAACCTTTATCACTTAACGAAATAGATCGTTTATATATTCAAGGCGATCGCAATTTGCATCAGGGAAAGTTTCCTGCGGCAGTAGCTATCTTTGAGCAACTTTTGGAAACAGTAGATTCTAGTGAAGAGATATATTTCAATATTCAACGGGGTTTAATTAAAGCCTATCAGCAGAATCAACAACTAGAACAGGCGATCGCACTTTGTCAATCCATAGCCCAGAGTAATGTCGCGAGTACGGCACTTTGGGGACAAAATTTCTTAACTACTCTCGATCCTAATTATCAAAAGCCGATAGAGATTGAACCTGAAGCATCGGTATCGCAACCCAAGACAGCACCAAGTATCAAACTAAAAACTCTGGAGCAGTTTAAACAATATTGCCAAGATAATTTACTAGAACATCTTCAAACTCTAGAAAAAAGCCGCAAACGAACTCTAATCGCCATGATGATTGCAGGTATCATTTGCCTATTTATGACCTGGTGCTTTTGTTTACTAATATCTAGTTTCTGGGGGGTTGATATTTCTGTTTTATTTTATTTCTATTGCCTAACCATACCTGCTTCTGCCTGGATTATCTTTTGTCGTGGATGTGTGCAAGTATATGGTTTGGGTTTTAAACGCAATATTATTGAAAGTATTGTTGACTTTATCAGCGATCGAGGTCAACTTAATTATGCAGCCCATCTATTTATAGAAAACAAACGTCAAACTATAGTTGCTCTTACCCGCAGTCAAATCCTGAGAAACGAACTGGAAGAACCAGATTATCTAGAGCAGGAAGATTGTGTCTATGGCACGATTGGGGATACAGATATCTTCTTTGCTGAAATCCTGGCAAAAAAAGCGAAAGGAGGACATCTAGACGAATTTGAAAGAGAAAGTTATCTTAGCCAATCAATTTTGTTCCGTGGCTTATTTTTCGAGGCAAGGTTTGCTAAGAATTTTGTCAGTCGTACTTTTGTGATGCCCAATGATTTTAAAGGTAAAATAGCTCCTTTGCATAACTGGCGTGGAGATCTAATTAAGCTAGAAGATCCTGAATTTGACCATACGTTTCGCGTATATGGAGATAGTCAAATAGAATCCCGCTATATTCTTTCGACTAACCTCATGAGTCGTCTGGTGGAATTTAATAAAAAGGCAAGACGCAAAGTATACCTTTCACTGTTCATCGTTTAGACAGTTTCTCATGAGTAATCGGTAGAGCCACCTGGCAGCATAACCAGAAGTTTTGCCGATAATTAACTTACCAAACTTCCGTTGCACCTGATTTTTATTGAGACTCTTCACCTCAACATTAC
>CALLPS010000437.1 GCA_938015355.1 uncultured Pleurocapsa sp. | reverse complement strand
TTTAATTTGTTCAATGTCCATAAGTTTTGAATTTGAATTAAATCTTATTAAATCTTAATTGACTTTACTTTACATTGTTGTCTATCTACAACCATAGAAATAAACTAAAGTCAGGTAGTCAAGAAAACATAGATTGCGATCGGTCGGCTACCCGTAGGATAGTAGTTAAAGAGGTCGATAAGTCAGCCAAATTATGAAGGATGCATCATGCTAAGTGAGAAAGCAAAAGAATTAATCAAACAGTCTCGTATTGTTAACTGTAATTGGCAGAATTATCCTAGCTCAGTGGTTGAGATTTTCCAGCAAGCAGATAACGAAGGAAGATATCTTACTGATGAAGATATTAAACAGATTGAAGCAGTTATGCCTAACCTGTCTTTAGGATTAGCTCAAGGTAAATTGTTGCGAGATAATGTAGTTGATATTATTTCTCAAGCCAGAGCAGTAGTTTTAGAATCTCATCCAGGCATTACTGAGCCTGGAGGTGGTTTATATCCACCGATGCGGGCGGAAGCTTGCTGGCGCGATTTTTGGCACTTTCTTCGCTGTATTAGCTATGGTATCAGTGGTCAGAGAGTAGATTATACTAGCGATCGCGGTTTGGGCTACATGAAACAACTATATCAAGAGTTACAAGTACCGCTGGATGCGATGATTTTGGGCTTAGAACAGTTAAAAGTCTTTAGTTTGAAGCATTTTCCCGCAACACAACAAAATGACTTAGAACCCTATTTTAATCATCTGATTGAATCGATGGGTCAATTTTAACTTTCTTCAAAAACAAAGGCTTTTCCGTGCATGATATGTTATGCCCTTGTCTATCACGGATACCGAGCAAGCATATGTGACTCAAGGTATTTGCCAGATTTAGACTGGCGTTCCAATCTCGATCAATTGATACAGAACAAGGGAAACATCAGAATTTCAACCAGAAATTAAACCATATTAGCAGGCAATTGAGTCCAAATCGTAATCTAAAACCTCAATCCATACTCTTGCACCACAGTCCAAAGGCTTTTCTGGATCATAAATAATTCTACAAGGAGCAGGAATTTCTAGCTGATGTACGTAACTTTTATTGCTTCCCCTCACAGCAATCACTGGCTCTCTCTGTTCTCTGCTTTTCTTGATATTCTGCTTAATTTTATTGCTATTGATGTGAACAATCGTCTTTTTTGGCAGCTTTCCCGTTTTCCAAGTTCCTGCTTGTCCCCGCTTGGCTTTAATTATTTGAGGCAGACCATTATAAAGAGGAATTAACCAGAACGAACCAGACTTATATGCGCCCTTAACTCTTCCCTGCTGTAATAGCTGTCGCAATCTACGAGAGGATATTTCCAAAAAAGATGCTGCTTCAGTGGTATGTACATACATAGCTATCAAGTATTCCGATGCTGGTGAGTTTAATTTTACTAGTTAAGCCGTGATAGATCTCAAGAAATTATTTCCCCTGGCTATATTTACCTCTTCTTATTTCAATTACTCTTATAGCGAATTTCTGTTTCTACTTCTACTACTCTCTTGTTTTGCAGAGTGACAGGATAAGGATAGAATCTCTACTTGAAGATCTAATTGATGTGCCCATTTGCTTAAGTAGTAAAGTAGTCCATAAATAAACATAATAATTCCCGTCATTTCTAGAACTTCTTCAACTGTTGCAATCAGAGCATAGATTATGTGTTGTTGTCCCAAAGATTCAGCAAAATGGCTACCAATCATTTCCATAATTAAAGCTCCGCCAATATAGATACAGGCTGCGGAGATAAAATGCCGTTTAGATTTAGTAGGTAAATGGTCAACAAACTTGCGATAGCGCCTAATGAACCAGAAAACGAAGACTATTCCTGGAATTACCCACATGGAATGAAGAAACCAAGGTAAATTGAGAGCCTCACTAACTTCGGGAATAATCAGAATTTCATGAAGACTAACTACTTCGTCGATCGCCAGGAAGGAAAAGATAACCGATAATAGCTGCCAATCTTTAGTATAGCGATCGCTCTGTTGCTTTTTTCCTACCGCAATAATTTTCAACAATATGGCACAGAATCCGATCATGAATGCAGAATACCAGGTGGGGAAATTTAATTCGCGATCGAGATTGAACAGTTTCATCCAGTCATCTCGATAGTCAAATACATACTTGCATATCTGAATTCCTGTACTAATGATGGTAAAAAAAATCATGACCATCACTAGATATTTGACCACTGTACGAGGAGCAATCGCCATTTTGATCTGCATTCGACTCTAAATTTAATATTCCAAGATTAGATTTAACGATCTATGCTAAACCATGGGCATTAAAAATTTCGTTGATATTCGATTCTGGTTTCCCCCAAGACATAGTTAAAGGTGGAGCGCACCGAAGAATTCTTGTCAATCTCCACGATACCTTCTAAATTAGGAAATACAGTCAAGTAATCTAAGCCGACTTTTCTACCCCAGCGCACTGTCGTGTCTTCCACGAAGGAAAAAGCCCGATTTTGCAACGGAGACAAGATAAACCGATTTACTCCTAAATCAAATAATTCTGATTGACTACGATTGCTTAAATCCTGTGCAAAAGCGATAAATTGACCACTTAACAAACTTAAGATGTCCCCTTGACTAAGACTGGGAACGCTAGTTAACTTAACAGCGGGAGATTTAATTAAATTCCGTTCGTCAACTCCAGTATTGGCGTTTTCATTAAAGCAACGGGTAAAACGTTCTAATTCTGTTTTACTATAAAAGTCTTTAGCTGATACCAAGGATTCAGTTGAGGAGCGAATATCACAGTTATAGTTGTTTGTTTGGGCTAAGTTCGGTAATATTTCCCTGGTTTCCCCCTTAACGACCAAGTTGATTCTAACTGTTTGACTGCTACTAGTTTCGGAAATGGGATCATCCAGTTCATTGGAATTCGTTTCAGCCGAACGAAAATCGTTAAAGTCTTGTTCATTTATATCTTCAACTTGAGTTCTTAAAATAATATCGAGCTCAGGATTAAAGATTCCAGCATCAGGGGTGAATTTTATCGTATTTTCTCGAATCCGAGCGGCACGAAAACTACTACTAAACAAGTCTACATTAGCTTTCGTCAATAGCAATTTTCCTTCAGGAATAATATTATTGGGATCGTCTATTGTGCCGTTAAGAGTTAAGTCTCCCTCTAGCTGAAAATCATATAAAAGAGCTTGCTGGAGTTTAAAGTCTTTAAGATTGACTTTGAAATTACCAAGAGCCGTAATCCAAGAAGATTTACTCGTAGATTGTTGGAGTTTGGCGTTAGCTTTGGTCTTACTGGAGGTTTTAGCTTTTGTTCCCGAAACTGCATTGTTAACTTGATTTTTACCAAATTGGACAGCATCTTCTGTGGTTGGAGCTTCCGTTTTGGGAATTGACACTCTACCGTCTTCCAGAGTAACTTCCCCGCCAATTACTGGTGCTAATGATGCTCCCGTTACTTTAACTGTCCCTGCAACTCCTCCTTTATAAAGCTTGTCAATATTAATATCTCCTTCAGGAAGATTGATACTCAAGGGATTATCTAAATTGTTGACTGCGGTAAGGATCGGCAGCTTTCCTGTAATGGATAAATCTTTATCGGCAAACGTGCCGTCTAAGGTTTCGACATTAACTATTTGATTATTAAGGGTAATTTTGCCAGTGCCAATAAATGGCTCAGAAAAGAAGGGGGTTTCTACTAGCACTTCCGCATCCTCCAGATTAACAACCCCTTGGGCATTCAAATCATAAATTATGCCCTCCCGCTCCAGATCTAAGCGGGCGGTTGCTTTTACCTGGGCATCCCCGCCTCCCCCAACCCAGTTAAGATAATTCTGACTCAGGGCATCTAAAAATATAAAGGCTGACTCTTCAATATTGGCACTAGCAGTCAGGCGATCGCTTTTACCTGGGATAATAGGATAAGGTACAGTTGCCTCGACTTGAATCGCATCGGGGGCAGTGGTCTTGAAATCTATTTTGCTACCATCGTACTTATAGTTTCCTGCTAGTTTGGCTGGTAAAGTCTTGCCATTAAATGCGCCATCAGAAAAAGCTACTTTTCCCTCTAGTTGTGGTTTTTCAACTGTTCCTTTAATTGAGCCTACGCTATTTATTTCCCCTGTTAAATCTACTGGAATATCAACAAAATTACGGATATTATCAACCGTTAGATTAGCGACGGTAAAGGTGGCATCTGATTGTTCTGGAGATAAATTGCCTTTGAGTGATAATAATGCTTCTTGAATTTGTACTGCTGCTTGAGCCAGATTTACTGTTGTCCCCTGAAGCTTACCCTTAATTAGCAGTTGCGGTAGGGAGATAAATTGTGATTCTTCAATGACTAAACCTAAAGGACGAACAATATCAGGATAGGCAGCTTGGGGTTGCCATTGCCAATCTTTGCCCTCTACTTTAAAGTCTGCTTGCGGGGTTTGAATTGTTCCTCCGAGAATAACTTCTCCTTGATACTTACCTTTTATGTCCAATTCTGTGGGAATATTCCCAGTTTCTTTGGCTGCTGCATTTGCCTGTATTTGACGATTAATTCTACGAAGCTGGTTTAATTTGCGAGCGATTGATTCGTCTACTGTATCTTTCTCTGGGGCTGGTTTAACCCCAGCCGTTTTACCGTAGTTAGGGATATTAAACAGATTAGTAACGTCTTCGATGGTAAACCAACGTAGGGTAGTCAGAAGATCTTGAATATAGGCTTCGGGGATATCAAGCTTGCCATCGATTTGCCCTGTCTCCAGATCGAGTGCGGCATTAAGATCGTATTCGCTATTATCTAACTCCAGAGATGCACTATTAATGGCAGCAACGTTATTGGCAGGATCATAGTTGAAATCTGCGTCAAATTGATCTGCCTGGATATATCCTAATCCTGGGTTTTCGACATTAATATTTCCTTCTGCCGCCAGGGTATCTAGATTGAGATCTATTTCTCCCGTGGTTTTACCCCCTAATGCGCCATCAATACCTGCTGCTTTACCAGGGGCAAGATTGAGTAGTGCCAGGGGAAAATTATTAATATCTAAAGAGAATATATCTCCGAAACGTTTGCCCATAGCAATTACAGGCTGATTCGTATCTTCTCCCTGACGTAATTCTAGGTTGGTTGGTAAATAGGGTAATTTGCAATCACTTGTATTACAGGGGACAGCACTAGCTGCTATAATATCTCGTTCCCCCTGGAGGTTAATGGCAATTTCTTGCTGTGGTTGCACTTTAACTGTTCCCGTCATTACAGGATCGAAAGCAATATCATTAAAAGCAAAATCTACTAGACGTAAATCCCCTGTTAAATTCACGTCTTCTGTGGGGGCTGAGAGTAATTGTTTCCCTTTTAATTGACCGTTAAATTCGGCTTTTCCTGCAATATTGACACTTTCGGCAATTAATTGATTGTTTTGAGTGGAGGCAGCTAATACCTGATCGATAGGTAGCTTGTCAAAATCCAGATTAGCAGCAATGTCTAGATTAGTATCAGCAACATCAAGATTACTGGTAACGTTAGCCAGAGTTAAGTCTCCTCTTGCACTGAGGTTTTGCACCCCAGAATTTACCGTAACTTGGTTAACCGCCACAGGAATATTAATTTCGTTGTTAAGTAGAGGTTTAATATCTCCTGATAGATCTGCCTGGGCATCAATATTATCCACTGGTACTGATGCGAGATTACTGGGGGCAAATTTGGCTAACAAAAGTTGGGAGCTAATATTATTAGCATCTACATCCGCTTGCCATTGATTATTATCGAGATTGGCGATCGCCTGTACTGTTCCATTAGCGACATCGAGATCGGCATCGACACGGGCATCAAAGGTACTAAGATTAGGCTTTTCAGCAAAAGTTAATAGTTGCTGTAATTCTCCTGAAGCGATTACTTTACTTGACCTAATATTGGCAGGAATGGGTAAATCAGGGGCAATGCGGTTTAAATCAATTTGGCTCGTATTAGCTTGTGCCTGAATTGTACCTGAATTGATTTGGCTATTAACGATAACAGCTTCACCATCAACCTGTAAATCTAAATCAGCATCGGCATTGAGGCTATTTAAATTCGGATTCTCTGGCAATGCCAATAATTGTTTAACTTTTCCCGAAGCATTAATAGTTCCTGCTTGTAGAGATGCAGCAACAGGTAAACTAGCGATAAAAGGATTGAGTTTTAGATTGTTAGTAACTGTCTTGGTCTGGATGTTACCAGAATTGAGCTGACTATCGACAACGACATCGCTACCATTAACATCTAGCTGTAAATCCGCCTTCCCTTGAATCTTTTCTAGATCTAGCTGATCTAAGCTGCCATTGAAACTAGCGACAGCAGTATCTAAAGTCAGAGGATGATCTAAGTTGAGATTAGCATTACTAAACTCTTTGGCAAATGGTCGCAGATTAAGGGAATTGGCATCTAAGCTAGCTTGCCACTGTTTATTATCTAAATTAGCATCGGCTTTGACATTTGCTTTACCATCACCATAGGTAATCTCAGTATTTTGCAAGGATAAATTCTGATTATCAATTACTAGTTTACCTGAACCTGCGATCGCTTCTACATTACTTGTACTTATGTCGTCTAGATTCCACTTCACAAGCCCTTGAGGTTGTGCCACTGTCCCTTTAACCTGTCCCTGTGCCTGAAGATCCCCCACGGCTATCTGTTGTGGCAATTGATAGTAGGGTGAAACGAGTTGCTCTGTGGGTAAGTCTGCCTGAAAACTAAATGCCAGAGGCATCTTCGTCACATCAATAGTTTCTTTATTAGTAAAGGCTTTTCTTAAACTGGTATTTACTGTCCCTTCAGCGTTAATGTTTCCCCCTGCAAGAGGTCTAATCTGGACATTTTCTAGTACAACTTGAGCAAGATCGGCACGAAAGTCAGCCTTGAGCTGTTTTAGAGGAGTCTGGTCAACAATTACTGTCTGAGTATTATTAAAATTACCTGTCAACTGAGGATCTTTAATTGCTCCCCGCAGCTTTAACTGGGCTTCTACTTCCCCTGCCAGATCTACGGGCAATTGTTGAGTCAATCTGCTGGGTATACTAGCTAACTGAAAGGGCAACACATTGACATTGAGATCATAGCCACTGTCTAAGTTAACCTGCCCTTCAACTTGAGCTGTAATATCTCCCAAAGTTGCCTCAGTCTGTTTAACCGTCGCATTACGACCACTAAAGTTAAGTTTAGATTCTGCTGTGACTGGGGTGTTCAAGTCTGTTGCTAATCCTGCTACATTTTGTAGATTAACCATGCCTTGAATATTGGCGGCGGTAATTTTTTCAAAGGATGGAATGTTAATGTCTAAATCGGCGTTAAGGATGCCACTATCAAGATCAACAGGAGAATTAGGTAATAATGTTGCCGCATCAGACAATGCTAAATCTTTAACCAGTAGTTTTGTATTGGTACTACCAGTTTCTAGTTTGGTTTCGCCTTTAATGGTGGCTTTTGCCTGTTCAATGGTTGCGTCTAGATCATAGTCTAGCAATCCTTGCTTCTGCTGAAATCTGCCACTACCATCTACCTGTGCTTCAAGGGGATTTTGTTGATAGGGGACAGCCGTAATATTTGCTTGTTCAACATCCACCGCAACATCAAAGTATAGTAAGGGATCTTTTTTTTCTTCGTTGGGATCACTTTGCAGAAAATTTAGATTAACCCATTCTCCATCCTCTTCTTGTTCTAGATAAATATTAGGATTAATTAAAGTAGCATCTAAAGGCACAGTGCGACGGAACAAAATCGGAAAAATATTAAACCCAACCTTTACCCCTTCTACTGTCACTTGATCCGTATCGGTAGCAGTAGCAGGAATTACTGTTTTGCCAAACTCAATGCTATTGAGAGAAAAACCCTTTACTTCCCCTAAGTCTAGAGGTCGTTCAATAATTTTACCAATCTGACTTTCCAGAAACGGCGGTAACTTCTGCTTTACCACTACCCCTGTAACCCAGTAGCCTAAGCTACCTAAAGCAGCGATCGCAACTATGCCCCCCGTCACTTTTTTGGGTGAAGATGTTAGTTTGCTGGCTAACTTCTGCCAAAGATTGGGTTTTTCTGGTTCAGGATTAGAATCATTCATGGATTGAGTCATGTCTAATTTTATTAGTAGTTAAGAGAAATAACTACAAGTAATAAATAATAAATAAAATAAATAAAACAACATATTATCCTAACTGACAGGAATTAAGCTCTCCATAAAGATAGATTATCAGTTATAGGGAGTTAGAAATTAGCGAACTCAACTGTATCTAGTAGTCTACCAAGTTTGAATTGAGGGGTTGAGATTAGACAAGGAAGACAAGGAAGACTAGGATAGTTTATCTAAATCATGCCATTTGATGAGGTACATTATTTTTTTCCCTTATGGGTCACGGCTTGCACCCTAAAGGGCACTTGTCCTCGTATGGGGATAAACCCGAACATGGGGGTACCATTTAAAGTTCCTCCTTTCCCCTTTCCCCAAACATAACCGAGGTATATCTCACGCTTTGCGAGAATTGCTATAAAGGTATTTATACTTACTACATAAATCAGATACTCTTGGGGAAATATAGAATTAAATTCATTCAAACTAATTAATTTAGATAAAAATTTTGCTTTAGATTGAAAATTGTATTTTATTGATAATAGCTTCAGCTTGAGGATTTAATTTCAGTTGATCGCAATTTATTTTTGGGAGAGCTATTGTCAGACATTCAATTAATTTAGTGCCAATTTTAACATTAGGATATTCAGGTAAAACAACCAAAGAAATAATTTCGGCAATTCTATGGTTAGTAGCAACATCCGCCAATACAAGACCAATTTTTTTTCGATCAGCTTCTGCCAAAATTCCTCTTAATTTAATAGGTTTTGTCTGATTTTGCCAACGCTGTTGTAAACTTGGTTCTACCAGTTTTTTGAAATAATTAAATTGCTCAACTTTATTAAGACCAATAAGTTTATAATCCAGCATTATTGATGAGGTGTTAATTGATGGTAAAGAAGAAGTTAAGACATCTTCTAGTTGATCATCTTGATCATCTTGATCATCTTCCTCAATCTCTAATAAAGTAGGGGTTAAATTTTGGCGTTTCGCTTGAGTATTCTGCCACGTATTGTTAGCTTCTACTTCTTCCTTGACTACTTGCTGAATTTCCTGAATTTCCTGTATTTCATCTGTTCGAGCCTCAATTTTAATTTTAGTCTGTTCGCTTTTCTCTGCTAATAGATTTTCATAGACATTAGCTGCTTTAGATTTAGGGTGATAATTAGGTTGATACATAAGTAAGTAGGTGGTTTAAATTAATTAGAAGATGCTTTGGGTACTTGGGAATACAAGACAGGCAAGTAATCAATATCAAAATTAAGATCTTAAATTTTGGTCTTATATTTAATTACGCATATCTACTTGTTTCCGAATCAATGCACTAGATTATTCTTTTCTAGTGTGGCTGATTAATTTAAAAATGTACATTTTTGATAACTTTTTTAGACTGAAAATCAGTCGCAGCCTATTGGCACTCAAGACTTCTAAAATTTTACAGAGTCGGGCATATTTTACTAAAATATTTTACCAATTTAGTAGATGCAATACTATGACTATTTAAAATGAATATTTTATATGACTGAGAGATTGATAGGAAGGGGAAAAATAAGATTTATTCACATCAAATTAAACATAAATCAAATAATAGAAATTCTACTTCCTTGCTCTCTTTCTACTGCTTCAAATAAAGCCTGAAAATTTCCTTGACCAAAACCTTGAGCTTCTTTTCTACGCTCAATAAATTCCAAGAAAAATGTTGGTTGTTCAAAAATGGGTTGGGTAAAAATTTGCATTAACAAAGATTGTGGAGAAGTGCGATCGCTATCAACTAGAATCTGCTGTTGAGAAATTGCCTGTTTTTCTGCTGCATTCAGAGATAATAGTGGCAGTTGGTGATAATAAGCTTGAGGAATATGCAAAAACTCTACCCCTTGCTGTTGCATTTGCATCACATCGGCAATCAGATTTTGCGATCGCAATGCTAGATGCTGTATTCCCGATCCCTGATTAAAATCGATAAATTCTTGAATCTGGGAATTAGTCGAAGTGGGCTGATTGATATTAAACTGCACCGCCCCCTGATCATCGATCAGAGCCTGACTAGTTAGTCCTGATTTAGGGGTTTGAATCTGAAAACTTTGCTGAATTTGGAATGGGAATATAGCTTGATATAACCCAACCGCAGAGTCTAATTTGCCCTGGGCTACATTGAGCACGACATGGTCGATCTGAGTAATATAAGATGGAAAACTATTAGTAAGTTCATTAGTACTTGCATGGGGTTGCAGCTCAAGGGGCAAACAATAAGCATGATCTTCGGTAGTTTCGATCAGAGTATGGCGTAAATCATTCCAGCCTGTAATCTGGGCAAATTTAAAACTACCGTCACAACGACTTTCACTATTACCAGAGGCAGATCGCCATAATTGAATATCCTGCACAAGTGTTAAGCCCAAACTGCAACTTCTCTTGACAATCTCTGCCAAATTTTCAACTCTAAAAGCAATATCTACTATTCCTGAGGGATGAGCCTTAAGATATTGAGCCACAGGGCTAGTGGTATTGAGGGGGGAAGAAATGACAAAATAAGCAGAATTAAGGGCAATTAACTCTGTGTGAGTATCTTGACTAATACAGTTGGCGATCGCTTTAAAGCCGACATTATCGATAAACCAATCTCTTGTGCTAGCTGCATTTCTCGTATAGAAATGAACATGGTCGATCTTCATAGACTTGTTACTGGCATCCTCACTAAGCCTCTCTATTTACTAGCACAAATCAAACCAAAGCGAATTAAACCCCTGGCGTAACCCCGACTCATTAAATTAAGAGATAAAGCACCTTGGATAGTTTGCCAACCTGCTTTAAACAAGCCTGTAATTGCTTCAGGGGTAATTGCCGAATCCATAACCACATCCCAAAAAGGCGCAACTGCGATCGACCAATCATCAGCTTGTAAATTTTCAAAACCGCATTCTAGGGCGATGGTACGATATTCTGACAAGGAGATCACATAGGGCAAACAATACACCCGATAAATTTCTTTGAGATGTGCCACCTCACTAGGAGTTAATTCACCTGCAAAGGAATCAGTTTCCCGATGACACCAAGTAGCCAAAATCATCTTGCCCCCTGGTTTTAAGACACGATAACATTCAGCGATAAACTTGGTCTTATCAGGCATATGTTCCCCACTTTCCAAAGACCAGACCAGATCAAAAGTATTGTCCTCAAAAGGCATTTCTAAGGCGTTCGCTACTTCAAAATGCACCCTACTATCTAAACCTATCTCCGCAGCTCTTTCTTGGGCTCTAGATGCCTGGACAGGAGAGAGAGTAATCCCTGTGGCGGTACTACCAAACTTTTGCGCTAAGTGTAATGTGCTGCCACCAATACCGCAACCAACGTCAATAATATTTTGGGGAACATGCTGTTTATTATAACCAGCCCAAATTAACAACTCTTCAATTAACTCTATTTGAGCCTGACGACGATCTAATTTATAGTTACCATTTCTACCATAGTAACCATGGTGCATATGCTCACCCCAGATTGACTCCCACAGTCCACTAGAAGCATCATAAAATTCTCGAATGTCTTGATATAGATTATTACTCATCAGATAGAAACATAAGATTGCGATCGGACTCTGTATCAATGTATCTAAATCATCTACTTTTCGCTGACAATCTTGCTATTTAGTAAAAAATCATGAATAAATTTAATGATTTTCGAGGAAGTATTACAAAAATAGTTAATCTTTGATTCAGGAATTTAGAGATCGTCTCGAACTGATTTACAAAATGCGTACCAGATTAAATTTAAATTCAGCACTCTTTCCTTGATAAATTTTCTCTAATTTAAACTTGTTTTCTTTTTCGATTAAGTCTAGCCATTTTTGAGGATAATTAAGTAGAAATTGCTCGCCGAACACTGTTGATTCTTTAGCAATATAAGGTTTGTCTACCAAACGAATTGTAACTTCATTAGTTATATTATGGCTAATTGATATTAAATGACTTGCTGAATTTCCAGGAGTTAAGATCAATGGATTGTCTGAGCTATTAATAATCTCAGCAATAGGAATATTTTGGAAATTAATAGATTTAATCCACCAAGATGGAGAGTTGATAATTAACGAGCAAGAGATTATTCCTAGTGATAAAAATATTGCTAAAATAAATTGCCATATTTTTCTGGATAATAGTTTAGTTGATTGCCAAGTAATCCGAGAATAAATTAGGTTGATAATAGATAGTTCAATTCCTATGTAGCCAGGAATTAAATATCTAGAAATAGTAGATCTCATACCTCCGAAGATTAAATCTGGTAATGCGAGTGCTAGAGGTGTAGTTAAAATCAAGGGTAATGTAAATGACCAAACTGACTTGGGTGAATTACGAACCAGAAAATAAAAAGAGTATAAAACAAACACCCAAATGAAAATCATGGGGTAGAAAGATAAAGGATCGTAAAAACTTTTGATACCATCACTACCACCACTACCACCACGATATTTAGAGTTTAAATCAGCAAAAATAAGAGATGTCTGAAATAGCCAATTTTGAAGCAACTCTGAAAATGCCAATGTTTTTTGTCTCCAGCTATGCATTTTAGTCTCATCAATCTGGGTTAGAAAAACTATCCAAGGTGCATAGGCAATGATACTAGCAATTGTGGCTATAAGATAATTAGCAAATATTTTACTGATTTTAAACCCAGTTTTTCTACTTCGATCATTACTCTTAAAAAATCGGGGAATTTCAGCAATTACTACATAGATTCCATGTCCAATGGCAACCAAGATAGATAGAGGAAATATATAAAGACTGAGAGTTAAACTAGCTGTATAAATTCCCCAATCTCGTTTTCTTTTTAGTCGAATTGCTCGCAATAGCGAAGCCCCCAAAAGTAAAATAGTTACCGTCCAAGCCCCATACATCCGAACTTCCTGGGCAAAGATAAGATGGAAAGGAGAGATCGCGATCAAGATTACCCCTATCCATGCTGCTAAAGAAGAACCAAATAATTCTAAACAGAGCCAATACATACTAGGAAATGCTAGTAAACTGATGTAAGCAGATAAACTTCTTTGCACTGTAACTGATGACCCAAACAACTGTGTCCACCACCTTGAAAGTAAGTAATAAACAGGTGGACTCTGGGGTTCTCCATCTGCTAAAGCTCTAATTACATCTAGAGAAGTGGTTTCCGAAGTGGGGTATTGATATTTATGTAAATCTTCAATTGTAAGATCTTGGTCTAGCCAAGCTTCTACCTGCTCGTTAAAATCCTCTTTCGAGTAGCCAGCACTGTGAATTGAGTTAATTACTTCATCCCACCAATAAACTTTTAGGTCAAGATTAGCAAAGCGAAAAAATATACCGATGACTAATACAGTAATGATCAAAAATCGCCAAGGCTTGGGGAGAATTTGCCAATAACTATCTTCAGCTAGAGATCTTTCTGGATTTTTTAGGTTAAACGACATAATCTAAATAATATCGAACTTCTTTGAATTGATCTGACTGCTTTAAGAGAAATTACAACATCGCTAATTTATAGTACTTAAGCCAATTTCTTCTAGTTACAATTGGTTTGGGTTGAGATGGTTTCAACATCCCTAAGGATTATTAACCATTTTTTGTTGTTTAACAAAATAATTACATCTGCTTGATACGCTGAATTGTTGTTTTAATAAAATCTCGGAAAATTTTTGGTTTGCCTAGTATATATCCCAGATGAATTGCACCTTGTAGATTTGAGATAATGCTCTGGGCTTCAGCATAAGCCTTCGCTTTTTCCAGACCTAATTCCTCAAAATTCTGTTGAAACCACTCAATTTGTGTCTGATAAATAAGCGGAACTTGCGATCGCTCCTGATTATTTTTACTTTCTCTAATTAAGGCATCTGTGAGACTAGCAATGGGACAGCCCCATTGTATATAGTAGTTTTCTATCGTATTAGAAAGCTTAAAAAAAGTAATCAGACGCTCTTGTGGATTTGAAGCTTTAGATATGGTATTGAGCATACTTTTAACTTCATTTTGGTGGGAATATAAAACCGCTAAACCCAGATCTCTGATGGTTTTGAAGTGGTAATAAACATGACCTTGCTTCAAATCGATCGCATCAGCTTATGCATCAGAAACTTTTGCTTCTGGAGTTTCTAATCTGTTATTTAAATAATGCAAACATAATGCAAACAAATACAGAGAAGTAGAAGCAAGATTGATATATTCATTTCTGTTTATAGAGTTACTATATATTAATAGATATTAAGAAATGCAAATATTTGAAGTTCAAATTTTGATCTCAGTCTTCTCTCTTTATTTATGCTCAATTATCAACAGCCTGTATTCCAACCAAGTTTGACCATAGCGAAGTTAATGGGAGGTTCCCTAAGTCCAAGTCCCAGAGATAAAAACCGAGGGAAGCGAAAGGGAGATTTGGCGAAATTTTCTCAGGCTATTGATGATTTTGGAGCCCAGCCTCTAGATCAATCGATAGCAACGGTATATCAACAGCAGGAAATATCGGGAACAATCCTCATCGTAGATGATACTCCTGATAACCTTTTAGTATTGTTTTCTTATTTAGAAGAACAAGGATTTAAAGTTTTGCTGGCGGAAGATGGTAAAACGGGGTTGAAAATTGCTCAATCCAAAGCCCCAGACTTAATTTTGTTAGATGTATTGATGCCTGATATTGATGGTTTTGAAACCTGTCGTCTGCTAAAAGCTGAGGCATCGACGAAAGAAATACCCGTGATTTTTTTAACGGCACTTTCCGAAACAGTTAATAAGGTTAAAGGATTTAGGTTGGGAGGAGTAGACTATATTACTAAACCCACCGAACAGGAAGAGGTGTTAGTCCGCATCCAAACCCATCTCAATTTGCGGAATATGCGTCAAGCCCTGGCAGATCAAAGTCAAACTCTAGCCAAACAAAATCAAGAACTACAGCAGGCTCGGGATTTTGAGGCAGTGATTCGTGGTGCCACGGAAAAGATTCGCGATAGCCTGGATGAAAAACAAATACTAGAAACTGCTACTCAGGAATTAGCAGTCGTTCTCGATCTCAGTAGTTGTCAAATTGAGCTTTATGACTCGGAGCAAACAACTGCCACTATTGCTTATGAATATACCGCTACTTTTCCCTCATCTCAAGGGGTCAGTAGAAACATTAAAGATTTTCCTGAACTTTACCAACAACTTCTGCAAAAAAATCCCCTGCAACTAGTTGAGGCAATGCCCCAATTTAACCCCCAAGGAATTCAAGTAAACCGCTTGGCTTGCCCGATTTTTGATGATCGCGGTATCTTTGGTAATCTTTGGGGGCTAAGACCGCCAACAGAGGTGTTTACAACGACGGAAATTCGGCTCATACAGCAGGTGGCTGCTCAATGTGCGATCGCTATTCGTCAGGCTCGATTACATCGGGCTTCTCTTCAGCAAGTTGAAGAGTTAGGCAAACTGAATCAGCTTAAAGATGATTTTCTTAAAACTATTTCCCACGAATTAAAGGCTCCTATGAGCAGTATTCAGCTAGCTGCGGAAACTATGGAAACTCTTTTGGCTACTCAAAAACATCCGCAAAAATCTCCTACTTTTAAGCGAGTTATTCAGATTTTTCATGAATCATGCGATCGACAGAAACAATTAGTTGATGATTTATTGACTCTATGCTACATCGATGCTAAAGCCAAAACCTTAGAACTGGAATTAATTGATCTTCATCTTTGGATTCCTGATCTTACCCAACTATACTGGCAACGTACTCGAAATCAAAAGCAGCAGCTAATCCTCAATCTAGAACCAGAGGAATTACAAGTTTTAGCAGATCCCATGATTTTAGAACGAATTGTTCGGGAATTTTTGCATAATGCCTGTAAGTATACTCCAGCAGATCAAGTCATTACCATTGAAACTGAAGCCAATGATTCGGAAATTTCTCTTTGCGTTATTAATACTGGCATAGAAATTCCTATTGAGGAACAAGAATTGATTTTTGATCAGTTTTATCGTATCCCCAATAACGATCCTTGGAAGTATGGAGGGACGGGTTTAGGACTAACTTTAGTTAAAAAATTAGCAACAATGCTCGGAGCTACGGTTGATGTTAGAAGTGAAAATAAGCAAACTGTCTTTTGTCTGAGATTTGCTAAGAAATGAAGGAGCGAAGCTA
>CALLPS010000436.1 GCA_938015355.1 uncultured Pleurocapsa sp. | reverse complement strand
AGGATTTCGAGATGCTTTAATCAGCTTGGGCTATACGGTAAGAACCAAAATTCTTAAAGAATATTATGATGATGCTTCTGGTCGTTATTCTCAAAAAGCTAACTTAGATATCGAAATTGTGGTGGACATGTTCAACACAGTTGAGCAATATGATCGGGTCATTCTCTTTAGTGGAGATGGCGATTTTGAACGGGCGATCGAACTACTACGTTCTAAGAGTACTCACATTACCGTGGTTTCAACGGAAGGAATGATTGCTAGAGAGTTGCGTAATGCTACAGATCGCTATATAGATCTCAATGACGTTCGTTCCTATATCGAGAAAAGCGACTTTTGAAGGGTTAATTAGGGTTAATTAACAGTTCCTTAAACACTAACAAATAATCACTATTATTTCCCTTCTGGAGCAAAACCTAAATATCCTCTGGGGGTAATCATCCATTCCGCATGATTGCGAGTGGTAGTATTCCCAATAATGACTGTAGTGAGCATATCTATCGGTTGTGACAACATCTGATCTAGAGTGGTCAAAATTACCTGTTCATCATCCCGATATGCCCCATGAACGATCGCCACAGGAGTATCTGCTGGACGGTGTTGGGAGAATATTTCCTGGGCAGTGACAATTTGTTGAGTTCGAGTTTGCGATCGCGGATTATATAACGCGGTAATGAAATCACCACTAGCTGCTGCGTTTAACCGTTTCTGAATCATCTCCCAGGGAGTTAACAAATCACTGAGGCTAATGGCACAAAAGTCGTGCATCAAAGGAGCACCCACCCGAGATGCTGCTGATTGTAGGGCAGAAATACCAGGAAATACCTGTACTTGGGGTGTTTTGCCATTCCAACCCATATTTTGTAATTCTTCTAGGACTAAGCCTGCCATACCGTAAATACCACAGTCTCCAGAAGAAACCACCGCTACGGTTAATCCCCACTGTGCTAGTTCAATAGCTCGTAAAGCTCTTTTTTGTTCTTGGGTAATAGGAGAAGACTCAAATATTTGTCCTGGGCGTTTTAAAGATTGAATCAAATCAATATAAAGTTGGTAACCAATTACTAGATCGGCTTGAGCGATCGCAGTTTTGGCGGCAGGAGTAATTTGGTTTAAGTTGCCAGGACCAATGCCTACCAAATAAAGCTTTCCTGTGTGTCCAATATACTCTTGAGCAGCTTGAGCGATCGCTATAGTTACTGCTCCTGGTTGATGATCCGATTTAAAAATCTGTTTGGATACCAGGAGGTTTTCTCCTGCCAAAATAGCGGCAGCCTCAGCAACACTAGGAGTCCCCACCTCTTGTTTAACTACTTCTGAGGGCGTAGGCACATCTACCGGATCTAATTGTTCAGCAGTAAAGGTTTTGAAGATCAAATTGCGTCGTTGACAGACTTCGATCATTCCCTCCTCATCCGATTTTAAATCAATACTGGCAATTCCTGCGATCGCTTCTTTCGCCAAATGATAAGTCTGACAAGTTTCATCAATTGCTGTCTCGATTAACTCACTAGAAGTATTTCTCTCACAACCAATTCCGACCCACAATACTTTAGGATGCCACTGCACCTTGGGAAAATCATTTTGAGGAGCAATCTTCCGTTTGGTAGGGCTAATCCAAATTCGGGCTTGAGGTTTAATCTCTTCTTGGGGATTAGAAAATCCGAAATGAAATGGATGTTGCGGCGGTAACTGTTCTTGCCAGAGAGTTGAACCAGCCTCCTGAATTACCTGAACTTTGCCTTGTTTAGCAACTGCTGCCATTGCCCCTGTCCAATCCCCCTCACCTTTACGCCAACCGTAAGTAAAGCCCAGAATATCAATTGCAGGTAAGGATAAACTATGGGACGCTCCTGTAATAATCGCCGTGGCACCAATTTGGTTGGCAATTAACTGTGTCAACAGATCGGCTTGACCTTCGTGTCCAGCACAAAGACTGATCACGTAATCTCCTTGAGCATCTACTACCACTACCGCAGGATCTTCGGCTTTATTTTTTAGTAGAGGAGCAATTAACCTGACAACTGCTCCTGTAGCCAGGCAAAATACAAAAGCCCGATTTTTCTCCCAGATTGAAGCCAGATGTTCCTTAAGAGAATTATCGTAATGTAAAGCATTATCCTGTTGCACCAAGGTTTTAGGTACGTATAGTTGTACCAGAGGGTCTTGAGTTAAAGTAGCGATCGCCTTTACCCCTTGCTGGTGAGTAGCGATCGCCATAATTGGAGCAAACTGTTCAAAACAAGAATTCTTCAAGATGCTGTCCTAATTAGAAGTTGCTGGGCATCAACAATTTATCGCAAAATTAAGATACACCAGAAATTATTATCAATTAGTTTAGATCTTACCCAAAAAAGCTTTTAGCTTTGCGCTTAAGCTAAGAGCTACGGCGGAGCCGTTTACTGCTTAGTAACTTCCATCTCAGTATGAACTGTTCTATATTCTTCATAATCTACTCCTAATAAACCAGCAAAAGTACCTACACCACGATAGATAAAGAGCAGAGCCTTGACAATCGCTGATTTCCCCATGATGGAAGCGGGAATAAACCCTAAAATGCCAATTAAAATTAAACCCAATCCTTTAAACATCCTCACTAAACGAACCAAGAACGAGGGATATAACTCTTTTTCGACTAAACTATGAGTCCCCCAAGTCCGAAAACCGCGATTAAGAATCCATTTCAAGTTAGTCCGAGAAGCGGGAACCCATTCATAGACAATAGCTTCATCTGCCCAGAAAATTTTATATCCTGCTTTATTAAGACCCAAGAAGAAATGTGAATCTTCCCCCCCTGTAATGGCAAAGCGATTATCAAAAACGGGATCGTATTGACGAATAATATCACCTCTAATCATGACATTATTCGTAAAAGCAACATGACGCTCTTCTCCAGTCCGATAACGGGGAGTATTGAACAACTTTCCTTTCTCAATCCAGTTCGGAACATCACTTTCTTGAAATCGGGGTATAACTGGCCCTGTAACTACGTCCGCGCCAAATTTCTGCTGGGCTAACAGTAATTCCTCTAACCAAGATGCTTCAGGCATTTCATCATCATCAATAATGGCAATGAAATCAGCTTTTTTACTGGCTAGACTAACTGATTTGTTGCGGGCATAAGTAATTCCTCTTTGAGGCTGAATATCGGTTTTTAAAGACCAACTAAAATCGGAGACTGACTGACAAATTTTTTCTGCCACGAGGTTCGTGTCATTATCAACGACTATGACCTCAATTTCAGGGCATTCTATCCTCTCGAAGGTTAGATTATTAATCGCCTCCAAGAGCCTTTTTAAGCCGTCAGGACGCTTGAAAGTAATAATACAGATAGAAATAAACATAATAGGTTTAAATTTTAGTGGCAACAATAATCTCGCTAAAATGACGGTTTAATAACCTGTAGGGAACAATAGCCCGTTTTATGCTGTTGGCAATTGTCAATGAGTGTTAGTTGAACGTTGAACTCAGTAATCTATTTACACTCTTTTCATGTTACCCAAATCTAACATTTTTCTGGCGAACCTATAAAAAACAATAGTTTAGCCCCCATAAAGATGACAAAAGTTCATTGTGCTAGAGGTTAGTATGGTATTACTAAATAGCAGAATTTGAAATTATTGTGATGGAATTTAATACTGTATTCAACGTCATTCTTATTACAGTGGGGATTGTGATTTTGATTCCTTGCTCAGTATTTTTTCTAGAATGTTGGTCAGCTTTTATTTCGCCTTCATCAAGTTTAAACATTGAAAATATTGAACGACCTAAAACTACGGTTTTAATTCCTGCTCACAATGAAGCAGAGCAAATTAGAGAAGTAATAGAAGGGTTGTTGCTCCAGTTAACTGAACAAGATCAAGTAATTGTAATTGCTGATAACTGTGATGACAACACCGCAGAATTAGCAAAAGCTACGGGAGTTAAAGTTTTAGAAAGAGAGAATGCAACGGATCGTGGGAAAGGTTATGCTTTAGATTATGCCATACAGCACATCAAACATGATCCTCCAGAAGTCCTCGTAATTCTTGACGGAGACTGTGTTTTGGAGCCTAATAGCATTAAAAATATTAGTTGTCAGGCGATCGCCACAGGTAGACCTATACAATCTACTTACCTGATGGATCAACCCGAAAATCCTAGTCTCAAAGATAATATCTCGATGTTTTCCCTGAAAGTCAAAAATCAGGTGCGCTTACTAGGCTTAAATCGTTTGGGTTGGCATAGTTTATTAACAGGTTCAGGTATGGCTTTTCCTTGGTCACTAATTAGTCAAGTCTCTTTAGCAGGAAGCAAAACTACTGATGATACGCAGCTAACAGTTGATCTAGCTTTAGCAGGCTCCACCCCAGTATTTTGTGAGCAGGCTCTGGTTACGGGTCGTCTGATGAAAGATCAGGATGCTCAAAGTCAGAGATCGCGCTGGGAACATGGACAATTGGAAATGATTGTTGTTGAAGTTCCTCGATTACTTAAAGCTTTTTTTACAACAGGAAGTATTCCTGCTTTAGGATTGGCTTTGGATATTTCGATTCCTCCTCTCTCTCTGCTGATAATGACTTGGTTTATTACGATGGGAAGTGTTTTGCTAGCTACTATTTTTACTAGCATTTCTCTTGTTCCTGTAATTATGGTCGGTATTGCAGGAGTTTTCTTAATCAGTGGCTTATTTTTTGCTTGGATTAAATTTGGACGTTCTGATCTACCTCTCAAAAATCTCATTGCAGTCCCCTTTTATATTCTGAGCAAGATTCCCATTTACCTTAAATTTTTGGTTAAACCTCAAAGCAGATGGTTAAAAACCGAAAGAGATTTACCCGACAATAATTAATTGACTGGGGTTATGTATTGACGGACTTGAGAGACTTTGAGACTTGGGGACTTGGAGCAAGATGAAAATTTTTGAATTATCGAAAGATTAATTTTTTTAACCACTGATTAGTCATTTGTTAATCATCTGTTAACCTAATATCTACCTAGTAGATGCCAAAGCAAAATATCAAATAGATTATTAATTACTGAGTCGGCATCGCCAGCAAAAATATTAGAAGAGGCAAGATTACATGCTATCACCAGTAAAAACCATAGAAATTTTTCAAACATCTCCAGAACCTAAAAGTGTTAAAGCAGGAGAAGTAATATTTGCTCTTGGTGAGATAGAAAGTGTTATGTATGGTTTGCTTGAAGGAGAGGTGGAAATTTCTGTCAATGGTAAAGTTCTAGAGAC
Source organism: uncultured Pleurocapsa sp. (assembly GCA_938015355.1). Lineage (GTDB taxonomy): Bacteria > Cyanobacteriota > Cyanobacteriia > Cyanobacteriales > Xenococcaceae > Waterburya. The sequence continues at coordinate 3,812 of CALLPS010000436.1, read as the reverse complement.
AATTTACCAAGGAGATGTCTTTGGAGAGGGTGCCTTAGTGCATTCTGATCGAAAAAGAGCTAGTAGTGCGATCGCTAAAACTGATTGTAAGCTTGCTGTTTTGGAACATAAGAATTTTATGTTTGCTGTACAACAGACTCCCATGTTCGCTCTGGAAATAATGCGGAGTTATAGCGATCGCATTCGTCGATTGAGACAGTCCACAGCCCAGAACCAGATCAACGTTCATCTCTAGACTTATTTACCCTCTGCGATCGCCCGTAATGCCAACTTAATGAGCTGAAAATAAGGCGGTTTTCTGACATCGACTTGTTTCGCCTCATCTCTGGATTTTCCTAATAAACCCATATGATCACCTTTACTAACGGCAAGAACATGACCGCGATCATTTCTAATGCGAAGTTCTTGATTAGTTTTACTACATACATAGGGTCTACCATTACAGGAAAATACTGCTTTTTGGACATTACTCTTTTGAAGTTGCTGATTCAAATTGTTTAAATTATTTAAATTATTTAAATTGTCAGCAGTGACTTCATTACTTGGTTGTCCTTGGGGGAGTTTAACTCCTACTAACTCTAATTCAATACTGGTATTACCTTGCCAATGATTTTCTTTTAACTTGTAAGCAATATCCAAACATTCTGGTAAAGGGCAATATTCCCCCCAGCGCCAAGCGAGAGCTTTGATTTGAGTTGCCGAATTTTCTTCCTGTAAGGTTAGTTTTAAATGGTTTTTAGTTTTCCCGATCGCTTTTTGCTCAATAATTCTGACATTAGGTGTCCAAAATACGGGGGTGCTATTACCAATACCCCAAGGTTGTAATCCTTCGAGTTGTTGATATAGTTCGTAATCGACTTGTCCTAAACTAGCTTGAGCATCGATTTTCACTAAGGGTTTAAGATGTTCTACTTCCAGACACTTATGGGCAAACTCACTTAATTTTTGTTTTACCTGCTCTAAATTAGCTGCGGGGAAACTAAAGCCCCCTGCTGCCCGATGTCCGCCAAATTTACCTAGCAAATCGCTGCAATAGTTAAGGGCATCAAAGACATTAAATTCATCAATACTTCTGGCTGAGCCACGAATCATTCTCGGTGCGGGAAGTACATCTTTATTTTTATCTGTATCCGTTTCTTCTGATTGATGATCTTCATAAGTACCAATAAAGACTGGAACTCCATAACGCTCAACTAAGCGAGATGCCACGATGCCAATTACCCCATGATGCCACCCTGCCGCTACTACCACTAAAATGCGATCTCGTTTCCAAGGAATTGGCGTATTTTCAACCAGGGAAATAGCTTCTTTCTCAATTTCCTCACACAGTTGACGACGATGCTGATTAATTCCTTCACACTGCATTGCCCTTTCTAAAGCAATTCCAGGGTCATCGGTGGTCAATAGTTCAATTACCATTTGCGGATCGCCAATCCGCCCCACGGCATTGATTCTGGGTCCCAAACGAAAACCAATATCATCAGGCTTTAATTGTTTTTGAGTTTCATCAATTCCTGCCACCTGCATTAATGCTTGTATACCTTCTAATTGCGAGTTAGGTAAGGCTCGTAAACCCCGCTTCAGCCAACGACGATTAACCCCCACCAAAGGGGCAAGATCGGCAATTGTGCCCAGGGTAAATAGTTCCATGATCGGATTAGTTAAACCCTTGAGTTTTGCTAAACTTTGGGCAGTGGCGATCGCCAATATATAAGCGACTCCGACCCCTGCTAACCCTTTATAGGGAGAATTATCCGATAACAATTTAGGATTGAGAATGGCATCGGCGGGGGGAAGTTTCTCTGGTAAATCATGGTGATCGGTAATAATTACACTCAAACCTAGCTCAATCGCCCGCGCCACAGGTTCATAAGCAGAAATACCATTATCCACCGTGAGAATTAAACCAACACCGTTTTCGGCAAATTCCTCGACAATACGATTATTAATCCCGTAACCATCTTTCATGCGACTAGGAATCGCATAATCCACCTTCGCCCCCAGATGTTTCAAAGCCCTTAATAGTAAAGCAGTACTAGTCATGCCATCGGCATCATAATCACCACAGATGGCAATCTGTTCCTCATCGGCGATCGCTTCTTTAATTAATTCGACGCTAGCAGCTAAATCTTTAAACTCATCCAGGGGAGAAGGCAAATCTAGGGATTCTGGCTCGATGTAGGTGTGAGCCTCATCAGCATTCGCAATATCCCGATTAATAATTACCTGGGTGACGAGGGGTAATAAACCAGTTGACAGACTCAATTCCTGGGCTTTATCAGGCTGTGGGATAGCAATCTGCCATCTTTGGGTAGGTAAGCGTTTACGAGAGGGATGATGAACTAGGGCTTGGCGATCGTTTATCCGAACATCGGGGCTCATTTTTTAAACTAATATATCTAAACTAAATATAGATTTTCCACTCTAACCCAATTTTACCTGGTTGTATCTCTTCTAGTTTTTTTCCATATTGTTTTAATTAATAACAAAAAACTCTATATTTTTTAGATTGTATCTCTTAAGAAAAATCGCTAATTTTAAACGTAATAAGTATTTAGCTGGTTGCTTTATTTATCAATAATAATGAGCAAATTTTTGATCCAGTTAGAAACTAGATATATGATTTAGTTATTAGCAATTATGAGATATCAAAACGGGCAGCTTCCAGAAGATACTGCCCATGAAATATTAGAATTGGCTGCAAGATATTACACCGAACAAACTAATCAAGAACAAGCAACAGGATATACTTTTAATGAATTAATTGATGCTGGAATAGAGGCAGAAATACCAGATAAATATATTCAGCAAGCTATCAAACAAATTGAAGCTAGAAATAGAGAGAATCTGTCAAAAAAACAGAAACCCCCCAAGTTAAAAAGTGGCTTGATTGCAGTTAGTAAGATTGGCGGCAGCCTAGCTATAGGCATCGCTTTGATTACAGGAGTAGCTTTGATATTCAAAGACAATCTACCTCCTGTAATAACTCAAATTGGTAGAGGTTTTGCTGCCAGCAAAGTCGATAAGTTATTGCCTCAGACAAAAGTCAAGTTAATGGCTTTGGGAGATACTTTTAGTGGATATTCCACCTTGCGCAATATCAAATTTCAAAATGCTCTCCAAAAACAAAATCTTGAACTAGCCTACAAAAACGAATTCGATCAAAAAGCTCGTGCTCAAGCTATAGATCGGGGAAAAGCCGATTTTATTGTTACTACTTTAGATCGATATTTAATTTATCAACCCCAGGGGAAAATTGTCGGCTTAATCGATCGCACTGTGGGGGCGGATGCAGTTGTTTTTAATAACCGAGCTTACCCTGAACTCAAGTCTTTGATAGATTTAGAAACTCTAATTGAGCAACGGGCTAATCAAGGAAAATGGCTAAAAATTGTTTATGCCAAGGATACACCTAGTGAATTTTTGGCGACGGTGTTAGATACTAAATTTGATAACTTTAAACTGGCTAATCTAGAAGTTGTCGAGGTAGAAGATTCTAGCGTGGCATGGGAAAAGATGCAGTCAGATGATGATATTGCCCTGGGTATATTATGGGAGCCTTTTGTCACCACCGCCCAAAGTCAAGGTAACATTGTTGCTCTTAGTAGTGCCGATGCACCCAAAACTATAGTTGATGTAATTGTAGCCGGCGATCGCATTTTAGCAAATCATCCCGATGCGGTAACGGAATTTGTTTCGACTTATTATCAAAACATCGATAGCTCTTTGCAAGATTCTAGTTTGCTAGCACATCAAATCGCTATTGATGGCAAAATGAAGCCCAAAGAAGCTCAAACAGTAGCCAAGGGAAT
>CALLPS010000435.1 GCA_938015355.1 uncultured Pleurocapsa sp. | reverse complement strand
AAAAAGTACGACATTTTTCATTGATCAGTTTAAGAAGAAAAAAATTCAGAAAGAATACAGAGCGCTGGTAGAAGGAATTCCTATCTCTACCTCTTTTAATATAACCAAAGAAATAAGTAGAGAAAAGACAACTAGCGGAAGTAGAACAACCGCCACTGGTTTTGAAGCGTTAACGAAAGTAGAAATACTTCAACATTTTAATCAACACGCCCTATTAAAAGTTACTCCTTCTACAGGAAGAACTAATCAAATCAGAATTCATTTAGCCGCAGTAGGTTATCCCCTCCTAGGCGATCCTCTCTACGTAGCGGGTGGAACTTTTGCTTCGATATCTTCCAAACAAAACCAAATACCAGTGCCAGGAGATTGCGGCTATTTTCTTCATGCTTACCGTTTAGCTTTTATTCATCCTCAAACTTTAAAGTCAATGAGTTTTACTTGTCCTGTCCCTCAAGAGTGGGGAATTAAGTAATACGTTTTTTATCTTGTTGTATCGCCTTAATCAAGATTTTTGATCCAAAGATGACTAAATTTAAATACAATTAAGCTACACAGTATTTTACTGTTTTATTAGATAATCTAAGCATTTATTTTGTAAGATTAAGATAAATAATTTGGAAGATAAAACAAACAATAATTATGAGTGAAGTTCATTTTCACCTAGTTGTTATTCGCTCAGCTAATGTAGAAAAGTCAGTTAAAACATTATTCAAGATAATTTTTATATAAATAATTAATCAACTCAATCATAGAGGAAGAGAATGCCTTATTTCCCTCATTAGTACTCATCAAATTTCTGCTTCATTTTCTTGTTCAAGGTGTCAAAAGAGTTAATTAACAGAATATAATTTCATGATCATTATAAGGATCTTGTTATGGATTAGATGACTTTTTAGGAATGACACTATTACTCATCACTCATTACTCATTACTCTCTTCTAAATTTCGCTGACAAAGATATTGTTCAATATTTTCGATTTGCTTGGTTAAATTCGAGGAGGGATTTTGTATTGTATATAATTGCTGGAGGGCATCTGAACCTAGTTTTTGGCGAATAAAATAATCTGCTTTGGCGATCGCAATTTCTTCGGTGGTGGCATCGGTAGCTTGTAACTGATTTTTGATCGCAGTTAATTCTGCGGCGATCATGTCCCGTTGTGATTCTTCCATTAAGGTAATGGTGGGACGATCAGTTTTTTGATGAGAGATAATTTCCCAATCATAAGTAAACCCAGGCTGGAGTTTTTCTCCTGCATAAGCCATAGTTTGAGTATTGGGGGAGATTGTTTTCTGCCAAATCAACTGTTCATCTTTTTGATAGTTATAATTACTAGGAGCGCTATATAAATTAATCTTAGATTGAGGTGTTTTTCCCTGCCAAATAAATAATGGGCGATCGCTCCAAATTAGTTGTTTGCCTAATTTACCAGGAGATATCAAACAGATTTGATCTCCCCGAGTGATTAAACGGTTTTCAGGGGATTTAAAGATACTGAGTATTGCTTTAAAGATCGACATTGATCTTTTTGGAGTTGTTGTTGAGGTCTTAGGGGGGTGTTCTTCTGCGTAAACATTACTGACGAAGATACTACTAGAAACAAGATTACTGGAGATAATAATTGTTACTATTAACCCTGATAACAATAATAATTTGGGTGGCAATTTATTCATTATACTTCGGTAGATTGCTGATTATTAAGGGTTAGTTGCGGATTCCATAAATAAGTGATCATAGCTACCGAAGGTAATAACCAGGGTAATAATATAGTGCGGGAAATATATAGCTGAAGGCTAATCAAGCCATATATAGCTGCCGCAGTAGGTAATAAAATTACTAACCATTTTGTAGCGAATGTTTTCTTGGTTAAACTAAGTTTCAGACTTTTAGCTATGAAGAATATCGTCAAAACTAGCCAAAGATCAGGAAGAGGTGTAACTAGATGCCGATTTAACCAATGATGGGTCATATATGCCAGTAATTCTGACCCTGTAAAGGGAGTTTCACCAAACCTTAAACCTCTGCGAGTATTCCAATAGGCGATCGCCTGGGGCATCGGTAAGTTATCCGAGCCTGGAGTTAAACCCGCTTCGGGGTATCCTCCCGAACCAATAATTACAGTTGTGGTGGGCAACTCAACATTATTGTTTTGCTCTAATAATTGCCATGCAGGGAGGTGATTGTAAACTAAATCGGTGGGAAGGGAAAAGTCGAGAATAGGACGCAACCATTGTTGTCGAAGATACTGAACAAAAGTTGTTATGGTAGGCAACTTTGCTTGTTGCAGAAATTGATAGTTAGGTTGAGTCTCAACATAATCGTAAACAGCATTTCGTAAATTAGTTTGACTGTTGATATGGGGTTGGAGTGGAGTAGATTTTTGATTAACTTGCTGTACCATTGCGAGTAAGTAGGCAAAAGGACAGGCTTGAGTACAATTTGTGGATTCTGGTAGCAAACTCATGTGACTAGGTAAACTATCGGTATAACCTTGTAATGTCCAGTTAGGACTACCAATATTTGTGCTTGGCGTTACTCCAACTTCTTGTCCGTCAGTTTGTTGATAAGCACCAAAAATAAACCAAGTTTGGTTTTGCTCAACCCCCTGATGGATTGATTGTGCCAAGATCGGATCGTTTGCGGGTTGGTTGCGATCTAAAAGATAATCAATGCCAATAATTTGGGCATCCCCAGCTACTAGACGATCGATTAAACTAGCTAAATAAGTGCGATCCATGGGGACAGGGCGCTCGATTCCTGCATTACTCAGGGATTGTTGATCAATGTGAACTAGGGTGACGGGGGCTTTAGTAGTGGGTAATTGTCCTGTACTATCCCGATAAACTGACTGAACTAAAGTTCGCTTATCTAATAAATAATTCTGTACGGGAGGCATAATACTCAAAAGACATAAAGCACTAAGGGCGATCGCTTCATAACGACTCGGGAACCATTTTTTCAGTTGTTGTTGCCATCCCCAAGGCTGGATACGGTATAGTTGAGCATCAGGATGACAGAAGAGAGAAGTAATTAGATAAGCAGAAGGATAGGTCAGGTTTTCTTGGTGTTTAAGATAATTACTCGCCTGAATAATAGCTTGCTGTACATTTTGATAGTCAGCTATCCTTTCTAAAAACTTGATAAAAAAGACTTGAGCTACTTGATTATGAATTGGTTCCCGCATTACGGCTACTTGCCCTAATCCTAAATCAATCAGAGATTTGGCAATACTCATCCCGCAACAGGAGTTAAACAAGGCAAACTGTAGACCTTTTTTTTGCGCTATTTTCAACTCAAATTCCAATTCCTTGATGGAAAGGGCAACGTTAGGCGCGATCGCTAATTCTCCCCCCGTAATTGCTGTTTCATTACTATGTCCTGCAAATAATAAGATTGACCAACCTTCCTCGTCGGTTAATGCTTGTTGAATTTGCTGTTTTATTTCTACTGTTGACTGTTGAGAATTCCAAGTGACAATCTCAATTTCTGCTACTTGATTAAGAGTTTTCAGAGATTGACGATCGCTTTGAAAATCCAGTCCTGTATCATCTCCAAGAATAGCCAGAATACGGGGTTTACGAGAATTTCTAGGGGGATTTTGGGTCGAGTTGGTAATATTAATCGGATTACGAGCGATCGCCACTACACAACCAAATTCTGCTCCTAATTCCCAAGTTTCCCAGGGTAGTCTTTCTAATTCTCCACTACAGGTTATAAATAGAGTCAGGGGAGTTTTATCTGGGGAACATCCTCTAGCAATTTTGGCTCTAATTTCATATAGTTCTTCTCTGCGTAACCAACGATGAAATTCTGCTAGTAATTCTGCTTCCGCCTGGACTAATTGACGGTGGTAATCTTGGGGGAGATTAATCTTACCCTGGTCATTTTTGGGCTTGGGTACTCTCGCTCTCAAGGCTGTTTTATAGAAGCCTAGGTATGCTTGTCTCCAGGTTTGATATAGCTGAGATAATGTATCGGCATAAGGCAAGATAGTTGATATCTGTTGTCCTTTTCCCCATCCTAGTTTAAAGAGACAGGTACGCTCTATTTGTTGGATTTCAAGTTGGAATTTCATTGCTCATGGGCGATGAGTAAGGAGTAATCGTAGAGACGTAGCATGCTACGTCTGTACCATGGTATGTCTGTACAGGAGTCAGGAGTAAGGAGTGTTGTAAATCTTTTTTTTAGATACTTATTGAAAAACGAAATTAGGAAAGGTATAAGTTTCGCCATCTGCCAAAATAATGTTGACTGTAAATTGTTCGTCAAATTCGCCGATAACTTGAGTATAGATGTAAGAGTTATTGGTATCTTCGATAATTATCTTTTGATCCAAAACCGTGTCGCCTTCTTTTAATTCTAGTTTTAATCCTTGTGGAAGATAGTTATTGGGTTGTGCGCCTAAAATTATTAGTAGACTCCATTCAGGAAGACTTTCGGTTTCGGTTAACGTCCAAGTAACCGCAAATAACCGCAATGCATAACTGTCTACAATAAAATCTTGATAAGCACCTACTGCACGAGGGGGAATTTCTTCTTCACTATTTCTGAGATGAGTAATAATTGTCCCTAACTCTTCTGTCGGGAATTCTCGATTAGTTACCTGAAGATCTCGCAAGCCACTCGTAGCAAATTCGGGAGTTGGTAATATTGTCCAAGCTAGATTTTGCCCTAATTCATCTAGCTGATTAGATAACCAAGATTTGACGTTAATTGCAGTTTGAGTAACTTCTGTCAGACTGCTAGACAAGACATCTCTTAAAGCGGCTAGACTATCCGTCAGACTGGGCTGGTTAGTTTGTAATTGATCTAGCCAGTTGAGTAAGTCGGGATTACTAAATATAATTGCTGCTTGTGACCAAGTTAATATTTCAGATAAAGCAGTTTCTCTAGACTGTAACTGAGATAATAAAGGTGCTAATTCAGTTTGAATATTATCAGTTGCCGTAACTCTCTCTGAAACTGGGATGCTACTAGGCTGTAAACAGCGTAAAGATAAGAGTAAATCATCTACTTCTAGGTTAAACCAAGGTAAAGGGATTTCATACGCCCATGCTGTATCAGAAGTTAAGTTATTAGTTTGCTGCTGTTCAATCAGATCTTGATAACGAATACAGCGATCAATTTTGACTTCTGCTTGTTCTTCAACGACATTAACTAGTATATAAAAATGAGCAATATATTCTGGGAGATCAATTAAAGCGCGGTCGACCCTGATAAACTCATCAATAGTTACGCCGTTAGTTAAGAGACAAATTTTATATTCACCGATAGTTAAATTAAACACCCCATCAATATAGTTAGCATAGCTTGGTTGCTTAACGGAACAATTAGCAGAATTAAGGGTCAATGAACTATCTCGCTCTTCTAACCAAGTTTCAAAACCAAATAAAGCCAGGGAATTAAGATAGGTTTGCCATTGCCTCTCAGAAATAATGCGATCGCTTAATGCTACTGCCTGATCTATTTGGGCGACGGATAATTCTATTCCACCAGGTGAAAAGGATTCAAAGTCTAGTAAGGAATTGTTAGTTTCAATATGGTAATTAGTCATAATATTTAAATAATTCAACTCGGCTTAAAGATCTTTATTTCTCAAAGCCTTGGGGATATGCATAAAATTATCTTCTGAGACATATATTAGTTATTTTTGTTCAGTACTAAATTCCCCATCTCCTCCATCTGAGAATCGCTGTAATTTAAGTATTAAGAAAAGCTACACAATTACAGATTACTTACTGACGTTACGTACTAATTAATCTATTGAGGTAGGGATTAGGAATTAGGGGTTAGGGATTAGGGAGATTATTAGGCAACGATCTCGCATTCCATTCCCAGTCCCCAGTCCCCAGTCCCCAGTCCCCAGTCCCCAGTCTCTGATTGTCACAGATCGCGCCCGTGCGTAACATCAGTTACTTATTTTGATATAAACTGCGGGGATCTAGAGCATCCCTTAAACCGTCCCCTAAAAGGTTGAATGATAAAACTGTCAGGATAATCAGCAATGCAGGGGGAATAATTAACCAAGGCTGCAACACTAAAATAGAGGCGTTGGTAGCAGAAGACAATAAATTGCCCCAGCTAGGATCTTTAGATTGAATACCCAAACCAATTAAACTCAGTACTGATTCAGCAATAATAAAGCCTGGGACAGCCAAAGTAGCAGAAATAATAATATAAGTAGCTGTTTGGGGCAAAATGTGACGCACAATAATATAAAGTGGGTTTGCCCCCATGGCATTTGCTGCTTGCACAAATTCCTGTTCTTTGATTGATAACACTTGTCCTCTAACTACCCTCGCCAATCCTGACCAGCTAATAAAAGAAGTAATTAAGACAATCAATAAAAAAGTTTGAGCGCTGCTTAAGCCAGGAGGAAGCACCGACGCGAGGGCAATCAAGAGATAAATCCCTGGAATAGTCATCAAAACTTCCACCACCCGCATAATGATAGCATCGACCCAGCCGCCAAAATAGCCAGAAATCCCCCCTGCGAGCATTCCCAAAGGATAGGATATCGCAATTCCTGCTAATCCAATAAATAGACTGATTCTCCCGCCAAACAAGAGACGACTAAACAAATCTCGACCCTGTTCATCCGTCCCCAAAATATTAATTTTTGCTGTTCCCGAAGTACCAAATAAATGTCTTTTTAGAGGAATGCCAGGAAAGATAGTTACTGATTCAAACTTGGGTGGAATCGGCAACGAAATTTTAAATAAATTGTAGGAAGATCCTGCAACCAAAAGACCAATCTTGGCAGGTTTTTTTTGATCGATGATTAAAAGGCGATCGCCCGTTTCCAGATCCGTTACCCCCTGCGTTGTCGGATAAACAAAGGGAGTCGTTAACTTCTCGGCTGAGTCCTGCCAATGGATAGCAGTGGGAGGTAACAAAGAACCATCATCTTGAGCAGCATAGGGAGAATAGGGGGCAATAAAGTCAGCAAATATAACTGCCAGATAAAAAGTGATCAGTATAATTGCCCCGATACGTGCCAAAGTATTTTTTTGAAGTTTCTGCCACCAGTTCATAAAATCAGTTTCAGTTATTAGTACATGGGAGTAAACCCTTTATCAGCTAATTAGACAGGACTTACTTTTGCCTTGTATAGTAATTTATCCCCTTGTTTGTAGCCTACATAGCGCACTTTTACCAGCTCTCCTGGCTGGGCGATCCCCTTCATTAACTGGTGCTGTTGAGGATCGTAGGGCAATTCTTCTCCCACAGTAGCGATCGCCTCTACCTGCCATTGTCTTAAAAGTTGTTCGACAGGTTCTACTAAAGATAGCAATCTGGCTGCGGGTAATTTAGGATTTTGACGTACTGCGGTTACCGCAGTGGGCCATTGCAATAACCAGGATTCAATAGTTTCCAAACTAGCTTGCTGAAACTCGGTAGCTAAAGTTTCTCTCTGTTGAGTCATTTCTTGCTGAAGTTTTTGGTATTCTTGTTGGCAAGCTGCTAGGGCATCTTGGTTGAGAGGAATTGGTGACTCCGAATTTACTCTGGACTGCTCAACAAAAGTTTGAATTAAACTATCAATTGAAATATTTAATGCTTTGGCAATAGATGCGATCGCACCCAGGGAAATATTGAGTATTAGACCTTGTTGTATTCTAATTAACTGGAGACGACTAACCTTAGCCACTTGACTAAGTTCATTAATGTCAGAGAGGTTGGCTTGCTGCATCAAATCTTGAAGCAATTTTTTATTAATATCGGATGAATCTTGATTCATATTATTTTTTAGGGCTTGCTACATATGCGAAATTACTCTGATTATCAAAGATCGGGAGGCAAGAAATATTAGCGAAGTTGATAATATTATCTGGTTTTCGGGAACTATAAAGATTGAGACTGCTCAAAATTATCACAAATCGCAATACAGATTTTAGTCAAAATAACACTACCGTTTACCCTTATTTAGATTGTGCCTTTATGACGTTGTGTCCTTGTCTATCACGGATACCGCGACCCATATGGTTTATCCTCGCATGGGGGCTTGCCCTCGCATGGGGGCTTGCCCTCGCATGGGGGCTTGCCCTCGCATGGGGGCTTGCCCTCGCATGGGGGTTTATCCTCGCATGGGGGTTTATCCTCGCATGGGGGTTTATCCTCGTATGGGGACTTGCACTAAAGTACTAACTTCGTGTCGCCCTCGCATGGGGGTTTATCCTCGTATGGGGACTTGCACTAAAGTACTAACTTCGTGTCGCCCTCCTATGGGGGTTGATCCTCTGTATGGGAAAAAACGATGGTGGCGCAGGTCAGAAATTCCTTTTGCCTCATGGCGATGTGGAGTCTCGTCCCTGGGTTGACCGCATAACGCGGGCATTAAATTGACTAAAACAACTATTTAATATGCCTATAATTCAACTCCTAACCAGTTGAGCAAAAGTCTATATAGTAATCTGCGATTTTTTTTTATCAGAGGAAGATTGTAATGACGACTGCCAAAAACGGAACTAGTCATGCTCGGACTCATATTCAACATTTTACGGCTTCCAAGCAAATTGAGTTTTTTGAATCTCTCAAGGAATCTCGATTTAGCGGTCAGCTAGTTATTTCCGATACTCAAGACAAGACCTGGATACTTTATTTATATTTAGGACGAATTGTCTATGCTAGCGGAGGGGTTCACCCCGTTAGGAGATGGAGGAGACACGTTGTTGCATATTGTCCTGCTAGACTAGCTAATGTTGAAGAGCTACAGTTAGCTCTAGCTAGTATTGCCCAAGAAGAATCCAGAATTTCTTGGGAATATCAGTTATTGTCCGTCTGGATTGATCAAAGCAAAATTAGTCGAGAACAAGCCACAAAAGTCATCAGAGCTACGGTAATTGAAGTTCTATTTGATATTACCCAGGCAATGGAGGTTAACTGCGAAGCTATTAAAGATAACCTACTGACCACTAGACTAATTTTAATTGATGCGGAACAGGTGGTTAAAGAATCCAACAAACTATATTCAGCTTGGCAAGCAGCCAAAGTTGCTGACCGCTCTCCTGATTTGGCTCCCACAATCCGCCAGCCTGAAGCTCTCAAAAATAAGACTTCGGCTCAAGTCTATCAAAATCTTAGTCAACTCCTAGATGGCAAGCAGACTTTGAGGGATCTAAGTGTCCGAATGAAGCGAGATGTGGTTACCGTTACTCGCTCTTTATTGCCTTATGTGCAAATGGGTTTAGTGCAGTTAGTAGAAGTGGTGGACATTGCCCCTCCTGCATCCACTCCTGTGGCTCAAAAACTGTTTAAAGATAAAACCCCCAGGAGACTAACTATTGCCTGTATTGATGATAGTCCGATTATTTGTCAGACCATGGAAAGCATCATCACTGAGGCAGGATACAATTTCGTCAACGAGATGGATGGCTTAAGAGCGATCGCCATTTTACTGAGCCGAAAACCAGACCTAATCTTTTTAGATTTAGTGATGCCTAACACCAATGGCTACGAAATCTGTTCTCAGTTGCGGAAGCTTTCCTTCTTTAAAAACACCCCGATTGTGATTTTGACGGGAAATGATGGCATTGTAGATCGAGTTAGAGCCAAGATGGTTGGTTCTACTGATTTTCTCGCAAAGCCAGCGAAGCCAGAGCAGGTTTTAGGCACCATCAATAAGTATGTGACTCAAAAACTCAAAAATTAATTGTTGTAGATTGATTCAACTACTCATCAGATCCTGCAAAATAATTGGTGTTAAAAGATTTTTACTCCAATTGTTACTTTAGAGGTTTTTACGGGAACTATAGGTGTTGTCAACTTGAGAACCACGAATTGTTAGTTTCCGATGATATGTAAAGAATTGCAAAAATCGCGCCAAATTACGGTTGATTGTAAATTGAGGTAACAATTGTTATGGGATACACTCTGATTGTTGATGATTCCGCTACCGAAAGGTCGATTATTTCAGGCTGTTTAAAAGAAGTTGGCATTAATGTATCCGTTGCCCTAAGTGGAGAAGAAGCTCTGGAAAAAATCCAGCAGGATTCTCCCGATTTAATCGTCCTCGATATAGTTTTACCAGGACGCAGCGGTTTTGAAATTTGTCGAGAACTCAAGGGTTCAGCCAATACCAATAAAATTCCCATTATCCTTTGTTCTACCAAAGGTACAGAAATGGATAAGTTTTGGGGAATGAAGCAGGGGGCAGATGCCTATATACCCAAACCAATAGATCAAACAGAATTAATTAGCAAAGTTAAAGAGTTAATTGCCTGAAGTTAACTAACTTTTCTCTTCTGTAATTATAGATAATTTTATATTGTGTCCAATTTATCTCAGTCCCATCTGTCTCATTCTGGAGTGCGCTTTGCAGAACAAACCGCAGAAAATCAGTTTTTGAGGTTTCAGCTTCATCCTGATACCAAAGTAATGCTTCCGATTAGGCAAATTACCGAAGTACTCAAAATTCAGTTTGGTCAAATCGTACCGATTCCGCAAATGCCAGCCTGGGTGATGGGGGTATATAACTGGCGCGGAGATATTCTGTGGATGCTAGATTTGGGACATTTAATCGGTTTGGACTCTTGGTATCAACATAAACTCAATCGCTCCAATCATACGGCGATTGTATTGTCTCCCCATCGAGAGCACCAAGCTAATCATGCTAAACATATTTATCTGGGATTAGTCGTCGCTCAAGTAGAAGATTTAGCAACCTGCGATGAAAATGCCATCCAATCTGCCCTCGGTTGCAATGTGTCAGCTCGATTAGATAACTTTTTACAGGGATATTGGCTAAAGCCAGATGGAGAAATGATCTTAGCTCTTAATGGACAGGCGATCGCTGCTGCAATGCCCACCAGGAATCAGGATTAACAATAATAACTATCTTAGGGATAAAATTCAAGTTTAAAATTCAAGTTTAAAATTTATGGTTTTAGTCTGATTTTGGGTTATCAAACTCTACCCTTTGCTTTTATAAAAATTTATTCCAAGGATTTGAACTTTAAGACTCAGCTTTGTCTCACTGCTAATTAGCCTAACATCTAGCTTATTTTAGTTTTTATGAATAATCTGTCAAAGTCTAGCCATCAAATAAAGTCTATTACCCCTAAATCATCATTACTAAATCGGCTATATAACCTCCCTATAAATCGCAAAACCAATTTAATTTCCTGGTTTAGTTTTGGTGGATTAGCAGTAGTTTTGGGTGCTGGTGGATTGATTCTCTATGGAACTCTTAAAGATCAGTTAATCCAACAAGCTGAATCTCGGTTAGATGTGAAAAGTCAGGTAATCAAAATTATTTTGTCTGGGGGAAACATCAACGATAATCTGCCAGCTTTATCGGAAACTATTATTGCCTTTACGGGGAAGGAAGACTATAGCGCGATTTATTTACGTCAGGAAAACGGGGAGCTTGCTTTAGCATCATCTTCAGTGAATTTAGCTGGAGCTACCAACC
>CALLPS010000434.1 GCA_938015355.1 uncultured Pleurocapsa sp. | reverse complement strand
ATTAGACAATCAGGGCATAAAAACTCAGTTATTAAATGTATCTCATGGTTTTCATTCGACTTTAATGCAGCCAATTGTAGCAGAGTTTAAAGCTGTGGCAGACACTATTAGTTATGCTCTGCCTAAAATACCAATTGTCTCCAATATTACAGGACAGTTGGCACAAGAAACGATCGCCACTTCTAATTATTGGGTTGATCATATATTACAGCCTGTTCAATTTGCTAACAGTATTAAATATCTAGAGCAGCAACAGGTAAATATATTTCTGGAAATTGGTACTAAACCTGTCTTAAAAAGAATGGCAGAGAGTATCCTATCTAATAAAATATTTCTGAATAGTCTAGATAATAAGCAAGACGATTGGCAACAAATACTTAATAGTTTATCTCAGTTATATACAGCAGGTATAAATATAAATTGGTCAGAATTAACTCAGGTTTATAATGGTCAAAAAATATCAATACCTCATTATCCCTTTCAACGACAAAAATACTGGTTCGATATTCCCCAAGAAAAAACTATAATTCAATCTCCAACTAAAAATAACTACAGTACAGCCAAGACAAATCATCCTTTATTAGAAAACCCAATATCTTCTCCTGTAAAACAAATCATCTTCCCATCTAACTTACAGTCTGATACTATTACTTGGCTACAAGACCACAGTTTAGCTAACGAGCCTGTCTTCCCTGGTACAGCTTATCTAGAAATGGCGATCGCTGCGGGAATATGGCAATTTAAAACAAATAAAATTGCGATCGAAGATGTCACTATAACTTCTCCTCTCTATCTAAAACAAAATCAGATACCAGAGATTCAATTAATTTTAGATCCGCAGCCAGATACAGCTACTTGGGAGATTTATAGTTTAAATAATGATCAATGGCAATTGCATTGTGCTGGTAAAGTTTCCCTGGTTAATAATATAGAAGAATCTACTGATTTAGAGACTGTCAAAACCCAATTCACAAATACTGAGTTAGATCCAACGCAACACTACGAACAATGTCAGCAACGAGGCATTAATTACGGCAAAAGTTTTCAAGGAATTAAGCAACTATGGGCACAAGAAAATCAAGCACTGGGATTAATTGAATTACCAAATCATCTAAATACCGAACAATATCATTTTCATCCTGCACTATTAGACTCCTGCTTACAAATACTATTTGCTGCTTTACCTTTTCCCCAAACCGACATAACCCGATATATACCTGTTGGCTTAGATAAATTAGAAATATATAATCCTCCTCCCCATAGAATCTGGAGTTATTTAAAATTAAAACAAGATCATCACGACAACACAACCTTGTTAGCCGATGCTTGGTTATATAACGACAACGGCGTATTAATCGCTAAACTTACAGGCTTGATATCCCAATCAATTAATCCTCAACCTTTTTGGCACCATTGGCTATATCAACAACAATGGATCAAACAATCATTACCAACAACATCTCCCTTCCCAAACAAAACAGGGACATGGTTAATTTTGGGCGACAATACAGATCTTAGTCAGCAGTTAATTACCCTCCTCCAAACACCATCAGCGCTATGTCGACTTGTTACTCCCCAGTCCATTAAAGACACTCCCGCAGCATTTAATAATTTAATTCAACAAGAACAAAATCTTGCAGGGGTTATCTATCTCTGGAGTTTAGATAGCGCGGAAGCATCCCAATGCAGGAGTTACTTATATCTAGTACAGGCTTTGATCCGCCACCGAGATCAACCTCCCCTCTGGTTTATTACCCGCAATGCCCAACCTCTAGACAACTATCAACTCACTTCCGATATCAACAACTCTTGTCTTTGGGGAATGCAAAAAGCGATCGCATTAGAACATCCTGAGTTATCATGTGTTGGAATCGATCTTGATCTCAATTTTTCCGATAACGAAGCAGCAACTATTTTTCAGGAAATCTGCACCACGGAAATTGAACAGGTTGCATACCGAAATAATCAGCGTTATGTCGCCAGGTTAGTGAGATCAGATATGTCGACCTGTAGTCAAGTCGGCAGGATAGACAAAAATGAAATAAGCCAAGAATTATCAACCTCGGATATGTCGACCTGTAGTCAAGTAGACAAGATCGACCAGAATAAAATAAAGCAGGAATTATTCCCTTCGGATATGTCGACCTGTAGTCAAGTCGGCAGGATAGACAAAAATGAAATAAACCAGGAATTATCAACCTCGGATATGTCGACCTGTAGTCAAGTCGGCAAGATCGACCAAAATCAAATAAGCCAGGAATTATCACCGTCGGATATGTCGACCTGTAGTCAAGTAGACAAGATCGACCAGAATAAAATAAAGCAGGAATTATCAACCTCGGATATGTCGACCTGTAGTCAAGTCGGCAAGATCGACCAACATAAAATAAAGCAGGAATTATCCCCCTCGGATATGTCGACCTGTAGTCAAGTAGACAAGATCGACCAGAATAAAATAAACTCAGAAAGTTATCCCGATCAAAATCTACAATTAAATTCCCAACTATCTATAAATGATGCAGGTAATTTAGATAGCCTCGAATGGAAAGTCTCAACTCGCCATCAACCTCAAGACAACGAAATCGAAATCGAAGTTAAAGCTACAGGTCTTAATTTCCGTGACGTAATGATAGCGTTAGACTTATATCCCGACGATAGTAAGTTTCTCGGTTTAGAATGTGCAGGAATAATTACCAAACTAGGAAAAGACATAACTAACTTCCAACTCGGAGATCAAGTAATTGCAATTTCCGATCACAGCTTTAGTCAATATCTCACCGTTAATTCCCTCTTAGCTATTCCTAAACCAACATCTCTCAATTATATAGAAGCGGCAACTATTCCCGTAACTTTCCTCACCGCTTACTACACCCTGGTCGACATAGCCCAACTACAGCCAGGAGAAAAAATCCTGATTCATGCCGCGGCGGGGGGAGTCGGCATCGCAGCTATCCAAATCGCCCAACAATTAGGTGCGGAAGTATATGCCACAGCTTCACCTGCAAAATGGCAACTACTCAAATCATTGGGAGTAACAAATATAATGAACTCCCGTAGTCTCGATTTCGCTACAGAAATCATCTCTGCAACCAATGGTCAAGGCGTAGATGTCGTCTTAAACTCCCTCTCTGGTGAATTCATCCCTCAAAGCATTGCCATAATCAAAGATCAAGGACGTTTTATCGAAATCGGGAAACAAGGAATTTGGACAAAACAAAAAGTAGCCCAAGTAAAACCCAAACTTAACTACTCCATTGTCGATCTCTGGCAAATTACCCAAGAAAATCCCCGAATAATTCAAAAAATGCTAACTAAATTGCGATCGCAATTCATCAATCAGCAACTAAAACCCTTACCCCATACTATCTTTACTCGCGATCAAACCATTGATGCTTTTCGCTATATGCAGCAAGGCAAACATCAAGGAAAAATAATCATTACCCAATTAACTCCCCAACTCCCTATCCCCCGAAAAGGCACATACCTCATAACAGGTGGCATGGGTGCAATTGGTTTACACATAGCAGAATGGCTCATAACCAAAGGTATAACCAACCTGGTCCTAATAGGAAGAAGCGCCGTAAAACCAGAATTAAAAGACAAACTGCAAAAAATACAAGACAATGCCCAGGTTAATCTCATTAAAGCAGATATTGCTAATACAGATCAACTAGCCCAGGCTCTATTACAAATCGAATCCACTCTACCACCCTTGCGAGGAATCATACACTGTGCAGGAGTGACATGCGATCGCACGATTACCCAACAAGATTGGTCAAGTTTTAGCCAAGTTCTCAACCCGAAAGTACAAGGAGCCTGGAATTTACACCAATTAACCCAAAAATACGACCTAGATCACTTTATTCTCTTCTCTTCCGCCAGTTCTCTCCTTGGTTCACCAGGACAAGCCAACTATTGCGCTGCTAATGCCTTTCTCGATACCTTAGCCCATGGTCGTCGTAACTTAGGTCTACCTGCAATATCCCTTAACTGGGGTGCATGGAAAAATACAGGATTAGCCTCAAACTCCCAAACAAGTCCAAGTTTAAAACAAAAAGGCATAGATAGTATAAAAGTTGGAGATGCGATCGCAATTCTAGAACAATTACTACGACACAATCCCACCCAAATCGGCATAATTCCCATCAACTGGAATGTCTGGAAACAAAATAATACTGTGACTAATTATTATAATAATGTAATTGCTTCAGATAAAAATATCGCAACCAAAGTCACTCTCCAAAAGCAATTACTAACTGCCAATAAAACTCAACACCGAGACATATTAATCCAGCATATTACCAAAGAAGTAGCCAATATCTTAGGCATCAAAGATACCAATAAAATCGATTTAGACCTGGGTTTTTCCGAATTAGGTTTAGATTCTTTAGGTTCAGTAGAATTAAGAAATAAACTCCAGTCAAGTTGCAATGTTAAACTATCAACAACTATTATTTTTGATTATTCTAATATTAAAAAATTAGCAAATCATTTATTAAAAATAATGTCTAATGATGTTAAACAAGAAAATAATAATCTTAAACAAGATAATAATTTAACTCAGATAGAAAGTTTGAGTGAAATAGAAGCTGAAGCATTATTATTAGAAGAATTAAAAAATATTGAAAATCTCTAGGTAAGTTAGATAGAGATGAAGGGCGATCTCTATTTTTTATAATATTTAAGCTGATGTTTTAATATTCCAAAGTCATTTTGTAAGGGTAAGTGCTTGTTTAATTATTTCTCTAATTTCTTTCCAGGCTATTTCACCCGTAAATTTATCGATCCAATCAAGTGGCTTTTCGTAAAAGTATAGCTGCTTATTATAGCAATTCTCACACTCATGAGGTACAGTAGCAACAGTGAGCCCTAAAGGATTAGCTTCGCGTCACAAACCAATTGCGAATATCATTTTTAGTAACTTTTAGCATTGAATCAGTTATCGCATTAATTAAGTCTTTATAGTTCCTGGCTTTAACTTTTCTCAAATTTTCTTTGACTTTAGACCAAAAATTTTCGATTGGTGAGAATTCTGGAGAATAAGGTGATAAATAAATTAATTTAGCTCCTGCTTTTTCAATTAATTCTCTAATTCTTTTTCCCAAATGAATTTTGGCATTGTCCATTCGCGATCGCTTTCTTTTTCTGCTGCGTGCAGAGTTTTTTTTAACGCTATAAATTAAGAAAGAAATTGTCAATGTAGCAATTCTCAGTTCAGATGCAAACATATACCGAGTATCATCATTTGAAAGAGAGCTAGTTACCCAAAGAATGCAGGAAAACCCTTATAGCTTGGGGGTTTTTGGCAAAAGCGATCGCGCTAAACCAGAAGATTTTATCAAATATGGTTTAGCCTACCAGTTGGAATGGGATCAGGCTTTGGGAACTTCCTGACAATTAAATCATTGAAATTTCTACGAAGTTACTAAAGGAAATCTTTCCCCAGCTAAATAATCAGCAAAATGATGCTTAAAATACTTCCAAGAAGTGATGTTTTCTGCGTCTACTTTCTGGTCAGCAGCATCCTTGTATAAGGGAACACGGTGATTAATTTCTGCTTGTAACCATTCAGGTAGTTCAGCAAAACCATTAACCTTACAACCATGGGCACTATAAATGAGTTGTCCAGGCTTATTACCCATTTTCAT
>CALLPS010000433.1 GCA_938015355.1 uncultured Pleurocapsa sp. | reverse complement strand
CATTCTCCATCGTGGAGATGAGATTTACGTCCATCCAGGGGGATTGACCAGAGTAGCCCTCAAGAAAGGGTCTTTAGTCGTCAATTCTTCTCAAGGTGGTGGTAGTAAAGATACTTGGGTCTTGAATAAGGGATGAAGGATAAAGGATAAGCGCGAAGTTGCGCGACGCGAAGCTAGTCCTTTAGGGTTGCGGGGGTTCCCCCCGTTGTCCTAAAGGATACACCTTCGGATAAGCAAACTTCGTAAGAAGGGATGAGGAGCTACGCTTAACCAGTATACTTTGGAGATATGAAGGAAAGACTCTTGAATATATCAAACTTGTTAGAGAAAATGCGTTGAGAAATTTGGGTTGATGGCGCAGGATTTGAGGAAAAGGACAAAAGATTTTGCTTTAAGAATCATAAGGTTGTATTCTTCTCTGCCGTCTTCAACGGTTGCTCAAGTTATTGGAAAACAGGTTTTACGCTCTGGTACATCAATTGGAGCGCATTACCGAGAAGCCTACCGTAGTCGTTCTGATGCTGAGTTTATTAGTAAAATTGAGGTGGCATTACAAGAATTAGAAGAAACTAAATACTGGTTTGAATTGCTCGTAGAATCAGAACTTGTTTCCGAAAAAAAATTAAATAATTTACAGCAAGAAGCTTCAGAATTAATTGCTATATTTATCACCTCCGTTAAAACCATTAAACAAAAACGCAATCAGCAATAAACATTGTTGTTAAATATGTAAAACAGACATAAATGCCGATGTAGCGAAGCTCTTCATCCCTTATCCCTCATCCCTTATCCTTTATACTTCATCTCTTAAAAATATGTTAAGTAGAGTAGCAGATTCAATTTATTGGTTAAACCGCTATATTGAACGATCAGAAAATGTCGCTCGTTTTATTGATGTCAATCTAAACTTGATGTTAGATTTACCCGCTGGCGTTTCTCCTCAGTGGCAGCCTCTAATATCAGTAACAGGTGATTTAAACCAGTTTAATCAGCATTACGATCGCTTTAATAGCGATAATGTAATTCAATTCCTCTGTTTTGATCTTGCTTACGACAATTCAATTCTGTCTTGTCTGAGTAAGGCACGAGAAAATGCTCGTTCCATTCGAGAGGTTATTTCTTCTGAAATGTGGGAAGAAGTTAATTCCTTTTATCTAACCATCGAGGAGGCTGCCAACAATCGCTCTTTTAGTAATCTACCCAAATTTTTTAGTAGAGTAAAAATGGCTAGTCATCGTTTTGCAGGAGTCATGGACGCAACTATGTCTCATAATGAAGGTTGGCACTTCGGTAAGATGGGTCGTTTATTAGAACGGGCGGATAAAACCACTCGTATTTTGGACGTTAAATACTTTCTTCTCTTACCCTCCGCAGAATGGGTAGGTACTCCTCTAGATCGGATTCAGTGGATGGCTTTGTTAAGATCTGCCAGTGCTTATGAAATGTATCGTAAGTGTCAGCATTATATTACCCCCAGTAGTGTGGCAAAGTTTTTAATTTTAAACTCTACTTTTCCTCGTTCAATTCATTTTTGTCTGCGGGAATCCAAACACTGTATTCACCAAATTACTAATACTCCTAGCGGAAATTGGTGTAATAGTGCCGAAAGATCTTTGGGTCAATTGAGTTCTCAATTAGGCTATATAACCATAGATGATATTATTCAATCTGGCTTGCATGAGTTTTTAGAGCAAATGCAGAGTTCTATTAATCAGATTGGCAACGAAATTCATTCCGCTTTCTTCGCTTTTGGCAACTCTCCCGATGCATTATCAAATCAGTCATCAGACGACTTACAGCTACAGTCAACCAGTCTATCTCATGCCCCATCTGCTGAGATTACGTCCTCGGTGCGATCGCAAACTTCAGCTTCATAGTTTTTCTCTATCAGCATTACCCTTATGCCAAGGAAGCTCTGATTTTATCGATTTAGATGGCAATCATCTAACCAAATTGTGGTTTGTCGAAGTGACACAGCAGTTAACCATTCAAACCACAGCAGAAGTCGAAACTAGCCGTAAAAATCCATTTGACTATATGCTAGAGCCTTGGGCGATCGCTTTACCTTTCGATTATCCCAGTTCACTTTTGCATCAATTAAAGCCCTATCTCCAACCTCATGGCTTTGTGGCAGATAGTTCTGCCTTAGTATTAGCACAAGATATCTTAATTGCCACCAAAGGAAACACCCTGGACTTTTTATTTAATCTCAATCAGCGCATTTATCAAGACTGCGAATATATGATTCGGGAAATGGGAGAACCTTTCCCTCCTGGGATAACCTGGCGCAACCGCCAAGGATCTTGTCGCGATTATGCAGTACTGTTTATAGAAGTATGTCGAACCATCGGGATTGCTGCGAGATTTGTCAGTGGCTATCAAGAAGGAGATTCCCAGCAACAGTCAAGAGATCTCCATGCTTGGGTTGAAGTATACCTACCAGGGGGGGGCTGGCGGGGTTACGATCCAACTTTAGGGCTAGTAGTGAGCGATCGCCATATTCCTTTGGCTGCGAGTGCTATATCTAGCTATACAGCGGCAGTCCAGGGTACAGTAACTCCCGTAAAACAAGGGGAGAAAGTCACCTCTAACCTTGATGCTCAAATCGCAATTAGTGCTTTTTAGCAGTAGATTATTATTAATTATGTATGTTGTGAATCCCCTGAATTTATGGGAGATTCTAATAGTAAAAAGATGCCGAGCTTTATCACTTTATGTTGCAGGAGCTTTCTCGAAAAATGCTATGAATTAATCTAGAAGGAATAGAGAAGGGAGCGATTGACAAGTAAAACTAGTGTTAGAATTACTGCTTATTATTGCCTTGGGATTTTTAGGAAGTTTCGGTCACTGTGTGGGAATGTGTGGTCCTTTGACTGTTGCCCTTGACTTATCTCAGCAAGATGATTCTGATCAGCGAATAAGTGGCTTCCAGTTTCATCTCTTGCTTAATCTTGGTCGAGTTGTTAGCTATGCCTTGGTGGGTGCTACTTTGGGGGGCTTAGGGTCAGTTGTAGTCGCTAGCGGGCAATTAGCTGGTATCGGTAGCAGTCTCAGACAGTTGATGGCAATTTTCACAGGAATATTGCTAATTTGGTTTGGTATTAGGCAAATAAAACCCCATTGGTTGCCTCAATTACCTTTTTTACATCCTTTAACTGGTAGCATCCATAAGCGTCTCAATTCAGGAATGAACCAGCTTTCAATTCAAAAAAAATGGTGGACACCTGCTCTATTAGGTGGGGTTTGGGGTCTGATTCCTTGTGGTTTTTTATATACGGCACAATTAAAAGCGGTCGAGACAGGAAGTTTACCCGCTGGTGCGATGACGATGCTATGTTTTGGTTTGGGTACTCTGCCGATGATGCTGGCAGTGGGAGTATCTGCTTCTAAAATCAGTGCGGATCGTCGTAGTCAGCTATTTCGTTTAGGTGGCTGGGTAACTTTGGCAATTGGTATCCTTACTCTGTTACGCACAGATGCCATGATCGATTACACAGGACATGGAGCATTACTGTTATTAATGTTAGCTTTAACAGCTCGTCCTCTTAGTAGCTTATGGAATGCACCTTTGAAATATCGTCGTATTATTGGTGTTGGATCTTTTATTTTGGCTCTAGCCCACACAGCACATATGTTAGAACATTCTTTAAACTGGAATTTAGATGCGATCGCTTTTATGTTTCCTCAACATCGATTAGGGATGGCGGGTGGTATTCTAAGTCTATTTTTCATGTTACCGGCAACTGTTACCAGTAGGGATCTGTTACAAAAGAGTTTAGGCGATCGCTGGCGTAAAATTCATCTATTAACTGTCCCTGCATTAATTTTCGCTCTAGGTCATACGGTACTGTTGGGTTCTCACTATCTAGGAGCTTTGCAGTTAAGTCTAGATAACAAGGTGAGGACAATAATCGTTATTGCTCTAGGTGCATTGGTTTTATTAGTGCGATCGCCCTTTTTCTGGAAAGTTATCCGTCATCAGCGATTTTATGTTCCACCAAAAAATTAACTAGTACCGCTGCGTCGTATTGGAGAGCGTTATACTTCTTACTTCTTACTTCTTACTTCTTACTCAACAATTCTATCTCGCACTAGTTTACGAGAATGTTCTAACTTAAGGGGAATTTTAACTGGGTTCGGTTTATTTAATACTTTCTCTGTTTCTAAAAGATCTAGACTTTCTAATAAAGCATTTCTCACGATCGCTGGTTGAGGTTCGGATAGCATTAAACGATAATACTCTATAGATTGCCCATAATGCTCTGAGGATAAACGATTACTGACTAAGAGACGGGTTAACTGTCTGATAGCAACTAGACGTTTCAGGCGATCGCTATGACTCAAATCTGCTAATAATTGATCTAACTTGGCTTCGATGGAAGAGGCTCTTTTACCCCGTAAAGACCAAAATAAGACGGCTAGTGTAGCCAGACTGACAACACCTTGAAGTATGCTTCCTGTTGCTAACCATTGATTTTCGGCATCAGTCCAAACGGTAGCAGCGAGATAAGTACAAAATGCCCCAGATGCCCCCGTAGCAACGGCTAAAGTTAGTTGACGATTGGAACCGACAAAAAATCTCTGCCATTTCTGATAGTAACGTTGCCAATGAGAGTTTTGTAGTAGATAGCACAAAGACATCAAACCAATGCCAACCAAGGTTGCTAGGAATAATTTCCAGTTTAGCCACCACAATAGAATAAAAACCAGAAAGCAAAATGCTCGCCCACTAATTTGGCGGAATTGCTTATCTTTAACCATCGAGGTACAGATATTAAATATTTGTTGCCAGCTAGATCTTGCTTGAGACACTAAAGATTTACCAATCCTATTCGATACAATATACTATCAATTTTTAGGCATTGGTGGTTTTT
>CALLPS010000432.1 GCA_938015355.1 uncultured Pleurocapsa sp. | reverse complement strand
ACTCCATCAATGTTGGGATAGTAGCTCATCGTACCCATAAAGAGTATTTTCTGGCTTTGGGGAATGCCAACAGGCTGAAGATGATGAACATCAATGCCGTTTTTGACTACTAGAGTCTGACCTTGATGACAACGGCTATCTAGTTCTTGTTGATCTTCACAACTAACGACAGTGCGCAGGGGAAACTTATGCCAGGTTTGGTTTTCATATGCTTGCAATAGGTCTGATGAAGATTCGGCATCGAGAAAGGCTTTTGCTGCATCCAGTTCCATTGCCAGGGTAGGAATTAAATTATCTTGATCTGCCGCTGCACATAGTTTTAGTAGTTTAGATTCAATATTATGCTCGTTGAGGACGGTAAGCTGATTACTAAATAAGTCTTGATAAACTGACGAGACAATAAAATCAAAAGAAACCACATCAAAATTTACCTGGCTTAGTTGCTGAAGAGTTTTTGTCATATTCCAGGTGGTGAAATTATATAGCTGTCGCTGTTGTGACCCCTGGTAAGGTTCTAAGGGAGTTCCTAACTTGAGCATAAAAGCGCGATCGCAATATTGAGCGAGCTGTGCCTCGATTTCTGCCACTTCATCGTCAAAAATAAACGAAACTACTGTTAGATGATGATGTTTGCCAAAATACTTAATCTGCTCAAACATCCGAATTGCGGCACCACCTGTTTGAGGGGGATAGGGGGGATAGGGAAATATCATCAGCATGCGTAAAGCATTTTCTGGGGCTGGCTGCTCGATTAATTGTTGACAATATGCCGTTAATTCTCGCCAATGCTGGTATAACTCTAAAGTAGCATCTAATTGGGCTTTAAATGGCTCATAATCTGGATTGAGACGTATTGCCTGGCGATAGCTGACAATTGCTGCTTCTAAATCGTATTGCTTGACTAAAGTATCGGCTAAAGACTGATGATACCAATAGTTCTTCGGTTCAACGGCGATCGCTTTTCGGAGCCAAATGAGGGCTTGTTCGAGGTCATTTTCCGACATCAATTTTTTACCTAGTTGAGCATAGGCTGCCCCGTAAAGACTGGATGACTCTGCTTCGAGCTTATAACTAGACAGCATTTGATATTCCGTTGCTGTAGCGGAATGGTGATCGAATATTTTAGAAATCCTGAGACTCAAGACAAGCTCTTGCCATGCGGGTAGATTACTCAGAGCATAAGCATCAAAAGGAATCGCGTTTAACTTGGCACTATTCTCGAAGCTATTAATCCACTGGGAAATCGTTTCAGGCCAACTATAGGGGGTATATTGCAAAGATTTTTTGAGATAGGCAATCATCTCACTAGTACAGCCAGCTTGATGCAATACACAGGCAATCCACACCAGAAAATCGTATTTTGACTGACGTTCTAATCGACGCATCGATTCTGGCAGATCAGTGCGAGCAAAAAAGCATTCCTGCATCAATTCCGCATTAACCATTTGTCTTGCTGGGTTACGCCAGCTAGCACTACTTTGATGTTGACGATAATAAACGGTGATCTCCCGCAGCCAATCACTTGGACATCCAATTGCTACCATTCGTAACACCAAATCGACATCTTCACTGGCAAAAAAACGGGTATCAAACCCCTCAACCTTGACTAACCAATCTCGACGAAACATCATCGCCGAAGGCAATACAGGTTTATGTAACAACCAAATTTCAGGAGTGAGATCGGGAATAGTCTCCCAGCGTTCAATATCAACTACTTTTTGACCCTCTTCCGTGATGATGCGATAGCCACTATTCAAGATGCCTAAATCTGGTTGAGACTCAAATATAGCCACCTGTTGTTCCAGCTTGCGGGGCATAAAAATATCATCGGCATCGAGAAAGGCAATTAACTCCCCTCTAGACAAGTAAATTCCCCGATTTCTGGTGGCAGAGACTCCTTGATTCTCATGCTCAAAATAGCGCACCCGATCTAACCAGGGTGCAATTATTTCCCTGGTATTATCCGTTGAACCATCATTGATGACGATGATTTCATAACTGGGGTAAGTTTGCTCACAAACAGAGGCGATTGCTTCTGGTAAATATTTGGCACTATTATAAGCAGGAATCATCACGCTAACCTTTGGTCGTCGTGTCGCCAAAGTATCGATAATTAATTCTTGCCAACCAGGAGTTTGAGTTAATTTGTAAGTGTCCAAAGGAAGATCAATTTCACTACAATAATTCTCAAAAGATTCAATCCAGTTGAGACTTATTTCCCCTGCTGATTGAGTAGTGTAGCGAAGAGAAAGACGCAGATAATCGCACATTTCCTGTCCATAATCACTGCAATATAGATGCCAGGCTGACCAAACTAAATTGCAATAGATGACATTATTTTCTTCTCGTCTAATGGCAGGGGGTAAATCTGGCTGGGCAAAAAAGCGCTGGTGCAATAGTTTTAAAGACTCTACTCTTCTGAGAGTATTGCGACATAGAGAATCAGGATTAACCTGGCGATAGATAGTGCCGATGTGTTCGCACCATGCCGCCTGGCAACCTTTAAGGATTAAATTTAAAAAACACTCCACATCCTCTACGGGAATTGTCTCTGTGGGAAAACCTCCAAATTTTTGTAGCCAATGACTACGGATCATCGTGGCACTAGGAAGTACAGGTTTCCAATAAAGCCAAGTATGCAAATCTAGGTTCGGTAAACTATGCCAGAGTTCAACATCGGAAATGATTTCTCCTTGGACATCAGTTAAATGCCAACCACTTATAACCATGCCCAGTTCGGGCTGTGCCGCAAATATAGCTACCTGCTGCTGCAATTTCTGCGGTAAGAATAAATCATCAGCATCCAAGAACGCAATAAAATCCCCTATAGCCGCCGCAATTCCTCGATTCCTGGCTGCGGCAACTCCCTGATTATCTTGATAAATATATCTAATTTGCGATCGATAGGGCTCTATTGCTTGGCTAGTATTGTCTGTGGAACCATCATCAACCACAATAATTTCGTAGTTAGCATAAGTCTGATTCAAAACACTGTTGAGGGCTTGAATTAGAAACTCAGCACTGTTATAGGTTGGGATAACAACGCTAACTAGGGGCGTGAATAGAGGATTTATCATCAATTACAATACCGAAATAATGAAAATCAGGATTAGTTTGTCTAGGGAATTATAACTTCAACTACTCCTAGAAGCGTAATTTAATGTATAGTTATAATGTGAAATAAGAAAAATACTGCACTGGATGGCAGTTGTACCGTTGTGATCCATTGCTAAGAACTGAAAAAGAGCGATCGCCAAGTTCTTAGACAGTCAAGTAGAGTTAATCGTTTTGCTTTCCCTCTAATCGAGCAACTAAATCTTGAACGGCTTTTGTATTGGTAAGTTCAACTCTGCTTCTACAATTTTTAATTTAGTATTTTTCTCGATCAACTTCGTCTTGTTCCCACTCTCGATTTTCTCCTTCTGATTCTTCTACTAAATTTTCCTCATCCCCTTGTTTTTCAATATCCTCGTCTATCTCTAATATCGATTCCGCCTCTTCGTCTGAGAGAAAATCCAGATCTTCTCTGCCTTGCCGAAAAAATTCCTGTGAGCCACTATTGCGATCAATACCATCAACCTGAGTTAGATATACATTACTTATATTTAACCTATTATTCCTGATGGCGATCGCTGGATGAGACTCTGCTGAAGTTATTTGTGCAGATATTACCAAAGAAACAATCCCGATTGAGTAAGAAATTGATCTAATCATGAGTTTCAACTACTCCGCATGCTTGTTCGATTCTAGCGAAATCTTATAATTTTCTGAAAAAGTCCAAGACAACTTTATTGAATAAAAAGTCAATGTCTTGCTAATATTGTAACTAGAAATCATCAATAAGAAATTCAAATTAAAGAGGGGATTCAACCTGTAATTAAAAATCAATTTAGAAAGCTTTAAGGTGGTCTTCAAAGCTTTTGTGTTAAAATTTCTGAGTAATTTTTCATAAAATTAAAAATCCACAGCTTTAAGGCATTTTTCGGAGAGACTACATGGCTAGCACTTACGATGCAGATCAAATTCAGGTTCTAGAGGGTCTAGAAGCAGTACGCAAACGTCCAGGGATGTACATTGGTTCGACAGGGCCGAAAGGACTGCATCACTTAGTATATGAGGTGGTGGATAACTCCATTGATGAGGCTCTTGCTGGTTTTTGTACCCACATAGAAGTTGATATTAATCCAGATGGTTCGATTACCGTCACTGATGATGGACGGGGTATCCCGACAGGAATTCATTCTAAGACAGGCAAGTCTGCTTTAGAAACGGTAATGACGGTTCTTCATGCTGGGGGGAAATTTGGTGGAGATGGTAGTGGTTACAAAGTTTCTGGTGGTTTACATGGGGTGGGGGTATCCGTAGTTAATGCCTTATCGAAACTAGTAGAAGTTACGGTGTGGCGGGATAAAAATGTTCACATTCAACGTTACGAAAGAGGAAAGCCCCAAGGGCAATTAGCTACAGAACCCAATAAACAAGACCCCAAGCGTACAGGAACTTCGGTTCATTTTGTTCCTGACGAAACTATCTTTACCGAAACAACCGTTTTTGAATACGAAATCTTAGCCAAGCGATTAAAAGAGTTGGCTTATCTTAATGCAGGAATTAAGATTACCTTTAGCGATAATCGAGGGGAAGAAGTACGCCAGGATGCATTCTGTTATGAAGGCGGAATTAAAGAATACGTCGAATACATGAACAGGGAAAAGGATGCCCTGCACCAAGATATTATTTACGTCAACAAAGAGAAAAAAGGCGTAACGGTAGAAGTTGCTTTGCAGTGGTGTATTGATGCCTATAGTGATAATCTTTTAGGTTTTGCTAACAACATTCGTACGATTGATGGCGGTACTCACCTCGAAGGATTGAAAACTGTCCTGACTCGGACAATGAATACTTTTGCCCGCAAGCGTAATAAAATTAAAGATAATGAATCTAACCTGGGTGGGGAAAATGTTAGAGAAGGATTAACGGGTGTAGTTTCTGTAAAGGTACCCGAACCAGAATTTGAAGGACAAACTAAAACTAAACTGGGTAATACAGAGGTTCGCGGAATTGTTGATTCTCTTGTTGGGGAAGTTTTAAACGACTATCTGGAATTTAATCTTAATATCGGCGATTCTATTATTGAGAAGGCACTCCAGTCTTTCAAAGCAGCAGAAGCAGCCCGCCATGCAAGGGAATTAGTTCGTCGTAAATCTGTCTTAGAGTCATCTCCCTTACCAGGAAAGTTATCAGACTGTAGTACTCGCGATCCTGAAGAATCAGAGATATTCCTCGTGGAAGGAGATTCTGCGGGGGGGTGTTTTTCAGGTGATACAGAAGTGGCTTTGACAGATGGTCGTTCTCTTAGCTTTAAAGAGTTAGTAGCAGAACAAGAACAAGGTAAACAAAATTTCTGCTATACAATTCGTCAAGATGGCAAAATTGGTGTAGAAAATATCATTAATGCCAGAGTTACGAAAAACAATGCAGAGGTTATTAAAATCACTCTGGATAATGATGAAGAAATTCTGTGTACCCCAGACCATCGTTTCTTATTAAGAGACGGAACTTATAAAACAGCAGAATCATTAACACCTAACGATTCCTTAATGCCACTGTATCGTAAACTTTCTGACATCAATGAATCTGGTATTACTATTGATGGTTATGAAATGGTTTGGGATACTCGTTCTGATTCTTGGCTATTCACTCATACTATTGCCGATTGGTACAACCGTTGGCAGGGCGTTTACAAACAAGAAGATGGAGAACATTGCCATCATGTTGACTTTAATAAGCTCAACAATAATCCTACTAATCTCCAAAGACTTTCCGCAGAAGAACATCTAGCATTGCATCGTGCCCATGTTGAGAAAACCTTACATCGCCCAGAAGTAATCGAAAAGTGCAGACAGATTCATCAAAGCGAAGAATTTCGTTCGATGATGAGAGATCGCATGATGCAGCCTGAGACTAGAGAAATATTGTCACAAAAGGGTAAAGAACAGTGGCAAGATGAAGCTTACAAAGCTTACATGATGCAAAAATGGCGAGAATTTTATGAAAGTAACGAAGAATATCGTCAACAAAATCGAGAACGCTTAGAACAAGCGCAAAAAGATTACTGGAGTGACGAAGCTAATAAATTAGCTCAATCAGAAAGAGTAAGTCAGTACTTCGCCGAGCATCCAGATGCTAAACAAGAATTATCTGCAATTGCTAAAAAACAATGGCAAAATGAAGAGTTATTAGCATGGCGTAAAGAAAAAACCAAACAACAATGGACGAATGAGTTCCGCCAAAAACGTCACGCTGCTTTAGACAAAACTTACTATCGCAAAACCCTTGCTGCTTTAAAACAGATTGAAATTGAACAGGGTAAATTAGATTTAGAAAGTTATCGTCAGCATCGTTTGGAAACTAAAGATAAATCTCTTTTGAAATTCAATACTTTTGCAACTCGTTACTTTGCTGGAGACAAAGAAGAGGCTTGTGAAGCAGTTGTTAACTATAATCATAGAGTTGTTAAAGTTGAGCCTGTTTCAGAAAGATACGATGTTTACGATATAGAAGTTCCTCATACTCATAACTTTGCTTTAGCTAGTGGCGTATTTGTTCATAACAGTGCCAAACAAGGAAGAGATCGCAGATTTCAGGCAATTTTGCCCCTCAGAGGTAAAATCATCAACATTGAAAAGACTGATGATACTAAAATCTATAAGAACAACGAGATTCAGTCGATGATTACTGCTCTTGGTTTAGGTATTAAAGGTGATGAGTTCGATCCTTCTCAATTGCGCTATCATCGCATTGTAATTATGAGTGTGGCAGGAGATGAACCTACTCTAGTATTGGATGAATATACAGGGCAGACTGAGTTGGTTAATATTGGCGACTTTATTGATCAATGTGTCGAGGGAAAACGCACTACGGAAAGATATCAGGTAGTATGTTTTGACCCTGTTACTAATGCAACTCGTTTTCGTCCTCTCAAAGCGGTTATTCGCCATGGTCATGAAGAAGGGATGTATCAGATTACCACTAGATATAATCGCTCGGTGAAAGTGACTTCTTCCCACAGTGTTTTTGTCTATGAAAACGGGGAAGTGAAACTGAAAAAAGGAAACGAAATCCGTGAAGGTGATTTACTAGTAGCTAGTCGTCGTTTACCTCGTCCTGAAAACAGTCCTACTCGCATCGATTTACTGAAGACTTTTTATGAAGCAGGATTAACTGATTCTCTCTATTTACAAGGAGAAGATGTTCGAGAAATAGCGGCGAAAAGAGTTTTAGCTAAAGTAGAAAAGCCCGAACAATGGAGTCAACCCAGAGTTCAAATAGATAATGCAGGATGGCAAGAATTAATTAGCCAGCGTCAAACTGCGGGAATCTCCCAAAAAGTAGTAGCTAGTAGCTGTGGTGTGAAACAACCTATTACTGTTAGTCATTGGGAAAGAGGTATTAATCGACCTACTTTAGCTGATTTTCTCAACTATTTGGATGCGATCGGTGGAAATGATCATGTTATTTACGAAACTCTACCATCTAAGATTGATCAGTTATTGGAACAGGATGACAATAGTAAGAATGCCCGTTGGCGCGAAGTAAGTGCTTATAAATCTCTGGATTTCTTTACTCCCAGTGAATTAAACCAATTAGGAGCAGATGTTAAAATTGTTCCCCAAGCTCACATAGATAAAGCATTTAACCGCTATTTAGCGATTAATCAAGAGTTGATGTACTTTTTGGGTTGGTATGTAGCAGAAGGAACTTTAAGTCAGCATCAGGTTAGCTTGAATTTAGGTAAAAAAGATGAACCTTTCATTCCTGAGTTAGTTGCAGCTATTGAACAGATTTTTGGTGAAACTCCTCGCTGTTATCACGATCCTGATAGCCAGGGAATTAAACTTTACTTCCACAGCGTCGCAGCAGCAAGATTGTTACGGGCTTGGGGATTAGCTGAAGTGGCTCATCAAAAACAACTTCCCGATCTGGTTTTAAGTTTAGGAGAGGAATTACAATTAGCTTTCTTAAAAGGTTATTTCCTGGGTGATGGTACAACAGTTGGTCAAAATATATCTTTTATTACTAACTCAGGTAAGCTAAAAGATGGCTTGTTGTATTTGTTTGGTCAGTTGGGTTTAATTGCTAGCCATACTAAGCATCAACCTTCAACAAAAGCAGATCAACTAATTCAAACTCGCCACGAGTATTACACCATTACTATCTGTGGTAAAGAACAATTAAATAATTGCCGTTCAATCTGGTCAGATCATGCCAATGCTAGTCAAGTAGAAGCACATATTGCTAAATCTACTCGTAAGTCTCAAGCCTATGTAGCTATCAGTGATGATTTAATGGGATTAGAAGTAATCTCTAACCAAGAAATTGATCTGGTTGGTGATTATGTCTATGATTTCTCGGTACAAGATGATGAAAACTTTGTCTGTGGTGTAGGTGGTTTGGCTTGCCATAATACTGATGCTGATGTTGATGGAGCGCATATCAGGACTTTAATTTTAACTTTCTTCTTCCGCTATCAAAGAGCTTTGGTAGACCAAGGTTATATTTATATCGCCTGTCCTCCGCTGTATAAACTAGAACGAGGACGTAATCATCAATATTGCTATAGCGATCGCGAATTACAAGACAAGATCGCCGAGTTTCCTGCTAACGCCAACTACAACATTCAGCGATTTAAAGGTCTAGGAGAAATGATGCCCCAACAGCTATGGGATACTACCATGAACCCCGAAACTCGCGCTATGAAAAGGGTAGAAATAGATGATGCAGCGGAAGCCGATCGCATTTTTACCGTTCTTATGGGAGACAGAGTTGCTCCAAGACGGGAGTTTATTGAAACCAACGCACCTAAGTTAAATTTAGACGATTTAGATATTTAAGCACTGTCGTTTTACTCATCAG
>CALLPS010000431.1 GCA_938015355.1 uncultured Pleurocapsa sp. | reverse complement strand
GATAAAAGCATAACCATCTCTGAGGTTAACTTTGCCAGCTCGGATTGATTTAACTTCTGTCCCGACTAATTCGATCCCCGCTTCATAAGTTTCAAGTATTTCGTACAGATAACGAGCCTGACGATTATCACTAATTATTTTAATACCTGCCGTTTTTTCTGCCATACTGATACTCTTGAGACTTGCTGAGGATCTATCAGTATACCATTCTCCTTTTATGAAGAATTTACAAAGATACCTGAGAAGTATTTAAATTTGTAAAATGAATAATCTTACAATCACAATAAAATATAAGTACAATAATTCTTTAAACTGGCATATCGTCAATTTTTTGGCAAATGAATATTTTGACTTAGATCCAGATGAAAAAGCAGGATGGGATTGTGTTCCTTTACACAACGATAGTTTAGATTATTTAGATATTGATAGAGTTTTAGTGCAATATATAGAAACAACTATTGTAGATATTGAAGCTGATGTTACTCAAATATTTGCAGAGACTTTTTGGAATAAAGGTAGAAATAGAATTATAGAAATTACTGTGAATGGTACAAGTTATTGGAGGGAAACCATCATAGAGATAAATCTTGAAAATAATCCTTCAATATGTGAGTTATTAAGATACACAAAAGAAGATAACTTATCAAAAATCTCATATCATGGTCTCTTTACTGATAATGATGATGGTAGTCAAACGGAGAAAATAATTTATAAGAGTTAAGATTAAGGTAATATAATCAATAATTTTTAGTTAAAATTAAAGACACAAAAAAGTCGCTTGTTAGATGATTTCTTTGCCCACTAATATCTATAGCAATAAAAATGTGGAATGATAAGAGAGAAAAAAAATTTTAGTTTGATTTAATTAGAGGTTAGATAAAAAAATCTTCGCCGAATAAACTCAAAAAAAATTTTCCAGAGTATAGAGGCGAAGTAAATTTATCGTCTAGTTGCAGAAAGTACTGCTAGATATAATTTCCAGTCACTCAGACTTAACAAAATAAACCTAAACTACGAACTTATAATTAACAATAAGCAGATATAATGCTGCCCTGTTTTGCTCAGATATAACTAAACTTCAGCATTACTGAAGATTTCAATAAATTTTGCCGATAAAAATCAGACTAGTATTTTATTAATGAGCTACAGGTTTGACCTGATAATTATTTTGACTTAGCGTTTGTTTCAGCTTCTTGATCGAATTCAACCACCTCAATTTTTTGCAAGTTAATTGATTTATTTTCCTTGAGTTGCTCTTGGAGATCACCGATGCGCTTTATTTGGCGAATCGGCAAGTTAGCAGTCAAAGAAGTCATCCTCTGATCATTAGAGAGAGAGAATTGCATTTCTTCTCGATCCACCTCAACATAGCGAGCTACTACGTCCAAAATTTCTTCTCGCATTGCCTCCATCATATCAGGATTAATGCTGGCGCGATCGTGAGCAATAATCAGCTTTAGGCGACTTTTCGCGTGATTTCGACTGTCAGTGTTATTATTCCAGGGAAAAAGCATTTCCAGAAACCTTTTAATCATGTTTAACATGGTCTACATGGGAAAGCGGACGCAATCCATAATGTTGTCTACAAAAATATTTAAGGATATTGGTAAGAGTTTGACTAACCGCCAAACATCCGACGTAGACGAGAAAGCAGATTCCCCTGATTTGCCATCAAGTCAAGGAATGGTACTTTTTCTCCCTCTAAACGCCGAGCAATATTGGAATATGCTTGAGCGGGAACAGATTCATACTCCCCTAATACGAGAGGTTCCCCTTTGTTGGTAGCTACGATGACTTTTTCATCATCAGGTACGACACCAATTAAAGGTACCCCTAACAATTCGAGTACGTCTTCTACACTCATCATTTTATTTTCTTCAACCATCAATGGTTTGACCCGATTGACGATGAGGCTGATTTTATTAACCCCTTCTGCTTCAAGTAAACCAATTACCCGATCTGCATCTCTTACTGCGGCAACTTCTGGGGTAGTCACAATTAAGGCCTCATTTGCAGCTGAAATAGCGTTACGGAAACCTAATTCAATTCCTGCGGGGCAATCAATCAGAATGTAATCATAGCCCTTAGCTAAAGCAGTGGCTATTTTTTTCATCTGTTCGGGGTTAACGGATTCCTTATTGCGGTTTTGAGCTGCGGGAAGCAAGACTAAACCCTTAAGACGCTTATCTTTGACTAAAGCCTGAGCTAAACGACACTCTCCTGCTAGGACATCGATCGCGGTATAGACCACTCGCTCTTCTAATCCTAGCAACAAGTCCAGATTTCTTAATCCAAAGTCAGCATCGATGAGGGCTACAGAACGATTCTGTTTGGCTAGTGCAGCCCCCAAATTGGAGGTAGTAGTAGTTTTACCCACTCCCCCTTTGCCAGAAGTAACAACAATTATACGACTCATATTGCTTGTTTACGATTTGTGTAGCTGTAGTTATTTTGCTTGGTTTTTATCAATCCATGCCTTTTGTGGAGACGAGAAAATATAATTTTTGGCGAACTCCGAAGTCTTGGCGAGACGAATGCCCTCTGTGGACATGAAAGCCAATTCTGGTGATAAGCGTCTCGGTCTCAATTTAGGCGCTCTGGCAACAGCGTCAGCAATCCGCAGTTGGGTAAATTCCATTTGTAATGCCGTAATTCGACACTGATGGTTTCCTTGCGCCCCTGCGTGGGCAATACCTCGCAAACGACCCCAGACCAAAATATCTCCTGCGGCGATCGCTTTACCCCCTGGATTTAGATCGCCAAAGATCACGATTGTTCCTGGATGACGTATTTCGACTCCAGAACGAACTGTACTCTGTAAATAGAGTGGCTCTGCCATCGTGGCAGTAGTGGTTTCTTCTGAATCATTTTGAGGTTCAATCAACGGCTGGGACATAGTATTCTGCTGGACAGAATAACCGCTAGTAGCCGCTGCTACCGCCGTTTGCCGTCGATTGGTACTAACTGTTACCAGAGATAGTTTTACATCCTCAAGAGTTTCGGCAATGGTTTGTAATTGCCTCGCATCAAGCAGTCGATCTTTAGCAACTAAGCA
Source organism: uncultured Pleurocapsa sp. (assembly GCA_938015355.1). Lineage (GTDB taxonomy): Bacteria > Cyanobacteriota > Cyanobacteriia > Cyanobacteriales > Xenococcaceae > Waterburya. The sequence goes on along the minus strand of CALLPS010000431.1, from coordinate 16,121 downwards.
CACATTTGTCCCTAACTGCCAAGACTGCTCCTTGGTTTTTAACAGATGTTTTAGTTCTTGCCAAGTTTCCGACCAAGGTAAATCAGAATTAATTTCGGATTGGGTCGGTAATATCAGTAACATTTCCTCGCCATCGCGCTTCAGAGAAATTTGTGAATAGCGATTGACGAGAGGAGACGAATCAGGCAAATCGTCAATTTTATCCAGGGAGATAGTAGGCTCGAAAGTCATGCAACCATCCTGATCATCCGTATATCTACGTATATCTACTTTTGGGGTAGTTCTGTTTTCACGCTTCACATACTAACGTAAGATTCTCTAGATGAAAGATTAGGAAATTGTTAAGCGATGCCAAGCAGCCCATAAACTATCTTGTTGACCAACATTTCCTGGAAACAAAACTACGGGTAAATTAGGAAATTGAGGATGGGTCGCCTCAGTCCGAATTACGGAACAACCAGGCAAGATTTGCCCCAAAAGTCTGGCTTTGGTTAAATTTAAACCGACACTCAGTACATCATTAGAAGTGATACCACCTTTACTGATTAAGAAACTGATTGATTGGGGTAAACCATGAACTATGTCCATTAGTAACGAGGAAACTATCGTGCCAAACTGTAATCGCTGTTGGACATCAGCAAAGCTCAATTCTTCTCGGCTAGTATAAATTATAGGGGTTTTTCCCTGAATGAAGATTTGTTCCACTCTACTTAAGGTTGCTTGCAGGATGACTTTTTTCTCTTCAGGGCGATCGCGCAAACGTCTGACATCAATCTCAATTCCTCCTACCTCCTCTGCTTGTAATAATTTTTGGAGTTGTTGAGTCGTTTTCTGCACATGAGAACCAACTAAAACTACTCCAGGTTGGTCTGTGGGGCGATAGCTGGTCATGTTTTCTGGGGGTATCGGCTGCTGTCCGAGCTGTGCCAAAGACGTTAATAAACTAGCAGCGGAGCGAAACAAGAATCTTTTACCTGACCCTGTAGCCTGCAAAATTGCCTGAGCTAATAAGTCAAAATCGGCTTGAGTTTCCCCGTCTACCACTACACATTGGTTATGGTTAAGTTTCTCTAAAGGCTGCTCAATTTTTTGGTTACGAATATCGGCTAAGGAAAATTTAACTACTTCCTCGGTAGAAATTTTCCCCTGAGTTTTTTCGGCAACGTAGTCTGGTAGATAACTATGACTGTAAGCAAACACCGAATCCCGAGCAAATTCTGTTTCTGCCACAGGGGTTTTTACGCCATCAATCAAGAGATAGTGAGTGCTATCAACGGTAATTCTCCCCCCCTCAAAAAAGGCAGGAGTCAAAAAATGGGCATCAAAACCGCCAAGTTCTTGAGCAATGACATCAGTTTCAATTGGATAATGTCCCCTGAGAGTGGAGTCGGAGCGACTAACTACCAAAAAGTCCTTAATTCCCACCTCGGCGATCGCCAACTTAAGATTGTGGCAAATTTCTTGGGTGACTGCCGCTGCCTGAATCGGATTCATCGCTCTAGTGTTACTGAGGATAAAGAAAATGGGAATATTATCTTCTAGACCCTGTTTTAAGGTGGCAACGTCCCACTGCATTAGTAATAAACAACTATGTACTGTTTGAGAACCAGTAGGGTCATCATCAATCACAATAATTTTTGGTTGATTTTGAGTCATCATTCCTTAACAAAATTTACAATTATTGAGTATTTTCTAAACTAAGTCTAAATATTTTCTGGAGTTTGAAAAAATTGAGTTAGAATTCAGGCAAAAAGGGCGATATCAGTTAGTGAAATTTGTCAAATTATTAATATCGCTAAAATAATTTGCAGCTTAATTATTATTTATTTTTCCGACTGTTCCACTCCATTGTCACTTACCAGGACGTTAAAGCCGTCCAGAGGAATTTATTATCGTGCGAATCTCCCTCGACTATTATCGTATTTTGAGCGTACCTGTTAAAGCTACTTCCGAGCAATTGGCTCAGGCTTACAGCGATCGCCTTTTGCAACAACCCCGCCGAGAGTATAGCGAAGCAGCAATCGAAGCTCGCCAAGAATTGATTGAATATTCCTATCAGGTTTTGTCCGAACCCCACCAAAGAGCGGTTTACGATGCTCAATTTTTGGTTAATATGCAGCCTCCTGTGGCAACGCCTGTAGTACCTGAAGAGGAATCAGCAACGGTATTAGAAATGGTTGAGGCAGAGGAAGAGGCGACAATTCCTTTAGCTAATCCGACAATTGAAATCCCATCGGGACAAATGATGGGAGCCTTATTAATTCTTCATGAATTAGGGGAATATGAAACGGTTCTCCAATTGGGGATTGATTATTTTAATAGTCGAGAATTAGAACAGAAATCAACATCAGAAGACGTTGCTCTGGACACCACCCAAGAAGATACTATTCTGGTATTGGCTTTAGCATACTTAGAGCTAGGAAGAGAACAATGGCATCGTCGTGAGTATGAACATGCTGCTCTGTCGGCTCAGTTGGGTATCGACTTGCTTGAGCAAAAGAGTTTGTTTTTCCACATCCAAGAAGAATTAGAACGAGATTTACATAAGCTACGTCCTTACCGTATTTTAGAGTTGATTTCACAAAATGCTGTTCAGTCTGAGTCCAGAAACCTGGGGTTTGAACTATTGCAGTCAATGTTGCTTCAGCGCCAAGGTATTGAAGGCAAAGGAGAAGATCGCTCTGGTCTTAATTTTGATCAGTTTCTTTGTTTTGTGCAACAGCTTAGAACTTATTTAACTTCAGAAGAACAACAGCAGCTATTTGATGATGAAAGTCAGAAGGATTCGGCGATCGCCAATTATTTAGCAGTTTATGCTCTATTGGGCAGAGGATTTAGTCTCCGACAACCAGAATTAGTACTGCGCGCTCAACGAAAGTTAGATATGTTGAGTCAGAGGCAGGATGTCAGTTGGGAACAGGCGATAGCTGCTCTACTCTTGGGTCATACCGAAAAGGCAATTTACAAACTGCAACATGCAAGCGATATTAGCAAGCTAGAACAGATTCAGCAGCACGGGGCAGGTAATTCCGATCTATTACCAGGATTATGCTTCTATGGCGAACAATGGCTACAGCAAGATGTACTGGCTCAGTTTACTGATTTATCAGCGACGACTCTAACCCTTAAGGAGTATTTTGCAGATCGACAAGTTCAATCCTATTTAGATGAATTAGCAACCACTGTCTTTGCACCGAACCCTATCCCCACCACAGCAAAGCAAAAGTCTTCAGAGGAAACATCCCCGACTCCCAAAGATCAGCCTGAAGCCGCTAAAGTACGTATTATGTCTTTATGGCGCAGCATCTTCTCAAAAGAAAAGTCAGAATTAGCCGAATCTACCTCGTTAATTCCCATTGTCTCAGCTTCCAGAGAGCTAGGAGAAGTATCCCTCTCTGACCAAAATTTTTCCCCAGCTACCGCAACTGCTACCCTCGATCGCAATCAATCTATCATTGCTCTGGGTAAATCAAAATCTAGTCGTTTCAAAACTCAAGCCCCCTACAATAACCAGAATAAAAACCAGAATAAAGATTCTCGCAATTCTCGTCCCCACAAACCTCTAAGTCTGCCGTTGCAACCCAGAGCTAACGCTAGAGCTGTCCCATCATCAGTAATGCAGAAAGCTCAGTCAAAAGCCAACCGAAAAAAAACTGCTCGTCGAAAAAAACGTAGTTCAGGTACCCTCTTAAAAGGCTGGTTATTTATTTTTGGCTTAATTTTTGGAGTAGGGACAATTGGTTATGTCGGCGCGAAGCTATTTTTGGCTCCTGATGTTAAAACTGTCACCAAAAGACCGTTAGCGATCTCTGTTAGTCAACCAACAATTGAACTACCTCCTAAGAAAATTAAACCCGTCGCCGTCAAGCCCAAAAAATTGACCTTTGCGGAACAATCACAACAGTTGATTCAAACTTGGTTGAGCAGTAAGTCTGCCGCTTTTGGCAAAGAACATCAAGTGGATCAGCTTAATAATATTTTGGCAGAGCCATTATTAACTACCTGGCGCGATCGCGCGATCGCTTATCAGCAGGAAAATTTACATCGGGAATATGAACATCAAGTTACTTTGCGATCGTCAGTAATCAATCCCAACGATCAAAATAAAGCAACCATAGAAGCGGAAGTCAAAGAAGTAGCAAAACATTACCAAGCAGGTAAATTAGATGATGCCCAATCCTATGACGATAATTTGTTGGTACGCTATCAACTGCTCCGCAAGGGAGATAAGTGGCTAATTAATCATGCAGAAGTTTTGCAAACACTTTAAAGGGATGAGGGATAAGGGATGAGGGATGAGGAAGTAAAATTAAAGTATGAGAGAAAAGTGGTGGCTGGAGATGTACATTTTTTGATTGAGATAGAATCGATGGGCAGTAAATCTTTGTACTCCTGAATCTAGATGAAACTGTTGACATTTATTTTCTTTGGCATAGGCGATAAGCCAGGTAAATAATGCTGATCCATATTTTTGCGATCGCACTTTTTCATCAACTACTAAATCTGCCACATATAAATACTTTCCCCAAGATAAGGAAGTATCTAGTTTAAATCCTGCTACTCCTGCTACTTTATCCTGCTGGCAGATATAGGCTAAGTGATAACCTCTTGTCATTTGTGATTGAACTTGTGACACAAACTGATCTGCTTTAATATTTATTCGCAATTGCGCCATAACAGGATAACACTGCTCGATTTCTGCTGTGGAGGTTGCTAATTTAATCATGCTTAAAGTTTGAGGATTCATTTTGGTTAAAGATATAATTTAGTGCGATTTCTTTCTTTATCCCTCTTTCTTTATCCCTTATCAGTCATGGTCAGATATATCTTACCTGAGTTTAATTTTTCAGTTGATTCCGAGTTTGAGTGGCAAATTCTTACTCCTAGCAAAGCGATCGCATCTTACCTCAAAGTCCCTCACTATAGTTTGCAGAGTTTGACCCAAAATATTGTCCGTCGTCGAGGATTGGGGATTGCTTCTACTTTGTTGAGTCGGCGGTTATTGCAACATGCGGTAGCGGAAGTAATTGATACGAAAGATGTTGAAGGGACGGGGAAAGCTTTTTTAGGGACAATCAAAGATTTATTTCGTAGTGGAATTGATTTAACTCAACTGCAACAACATTCTGACCCCAGATTGCAACAGTTGGGCAATCTTGCTGTGGCTTATCAACGGCAGTTAAGAAGAATCAATCGGATTGATGCTGCGGAATTATATTGGCAGGGGGCGGTTGATGTTACTTATCAAAAAGCTTATGTATTTTATGGTTATTTTGCTCCTGGTAAAGATGAATTGAAATTGATTAATGCGATCGCAGGACAGGATAGTATTTTAGTACTGCCTATAGATGATCTATATCCTCAAAATCGCCAGGCTTTAGCATGGTTACAATCTCAGGGGTGGGAATTATTAGGAAGTAAGTCGGAAAATAACCCAGGAATTCAATCTCAGTTACCGCAGTGTTTTAAGCAAAGATCTGGTTTACCCCCTGAGGTTAAGTTAAATGTTTTTCCTAATTTAGCCGCAGAAGTCAGGGGAGCATTAACTCAGGTAAAGGTTTTACTATCTCAAGAAGTTGCTGCTCAAGATATCGTGTTAGTAACGAAAGAAGAGCAATTATATGGAGAAACGATCATTGATATTGCCTGGGAATATAATTTACCTGTGCAGGTATCCTATGAAATTCCCTTAGAGCAAACTCGCCTCGGTGCATGGTTGAAACTATTATTAGAAGCAATTCAAGATAACTTTCCCTTTGAAACCACCGCTAAGTTATTATCCCATCCCTTAGCTAACTATCTATCGGCAGAAATCTGGACACAAGCGAGACTTGCTCATCCCCATGGCATAGCAGCTTGGCAAGAATTAGGTATAGATTTAAGCTTACTTGATTTTAAAGCTAACTACGACCGCAGTGTCTGGATTAACCGTTTATTAGATATCTTGTCTACCTGGAATGTGTTAGACAAGGCTAAATTCTGGGCGAGGGAAATAGTAGCTTACTATCGTCTGCAAGACGGATTAAGAGAATTAATCAAACCAGAAGGGCAAAAACTTAGTAAAACAGCCTTTATTAAGGAAATAGACGAAATACTAGCATTATTAACTGTTCCCGCACAACCAGGCATGGGAGGAGTTGAGCTACATTGCCCTAACTCTTTACTGGGTACTAATTATCCCTATGTCTTTGTCTTAGGTAGTGCAGAGGGAATATTACCAACAGCGATCGCCGATAACGCAATTTTAGATTTTCATGGTCGTAAACAGTTAGCCAAACAAGGCTTAAACATTTCTACTGCCGTTGATCTGGCACAAAAAGAAACCTGGGATTTTTACGCTCTGTTGCATATCCCAACTAAAAGTATTACTTTTTCCTATCCTGAATTGATTGATCGCAACCCCTGCTTACCAAGTCCTTTTTTAACTCGTTTAGGATTAAAATCTAGTCCCGTTAATAATTTACCCATAGCTAGTCTGGAGAGATCACGGCAACTATATTTACGCCAAGCGAGTTTATTAACCCCCGAAGTCTCCTCCTCCCTATTGCTACCGCAAATTATCCATGCCTGGCAGGTAGAAGCGAATCGAGAAAGTGCGATCGCACCAGATCAATATGATGGTGTAATTGGTATTAGTATCGATCCCCAGCGCAAAATTTTTAGTGCTTCTCAGTTAACCCAATTAGGTCAATGTCCCTTTAAATGGTTTAGTGCGCGGTTACTAAAACTCAAAGCATTAACGGAAGCCGAATCCGATCTTGGGGCGGCAATGCGGGGTAATCTTTATCATCGTTGTCTCGAATTATCTTTATCCCAGATTAAAACCGCCAATGACTTAGCCAAATTCAATCAAACCCAACTAGCACAAGCCTTTGCCACTGCCGAACAAGAATTAAAACTAACAGAGTTACCAGGATGGGAGGCACAACGCCAAGAGCATCTTAATCTATTAGCTCTTAACTTAGCTACTGCGGAATTCTTACCTGCTGAGAGAGAAGTAATTGCCACCGAAACCGAATTTACCATAGAATGGCATGGCTTGCAGGTAACAGGACAAGTAGACAGAATCGATCGCACTGATGCAGGATTAACCGTCATCGACTACAAAACTAGCGGTGTCACTCCCGCAGGAGTTAAAGACAATACAGGGAAAGCCAATCTAGATATACAACTAGCAGTCTATCAGGATGCGATCGCCGAAAAATATCCCACAGAAACCATAGATACCGCAGCCTACTATTCCCTAACCCAACAAAAAACCATTAGTCGGCCCCAAAAAGATCCCGCCGAATTAGCTGCTTTTGCTGCCAAGGTGAGATCTCATTTAGACCAAGGATACTATCCCGTTGCTCCTGATGTAGATCGAAAAGCCTGTCGTTATTGTAATTATGATCTAGTTTGTCGCCAGGGCGATCGTTTGAGTCGGAAAAATAAAGGGGCTTCGCCCCAGCTCTAAGCTATAAGCTGTAAGCACTAAAGGAATGGTGTATCTCAACAGGATTTAGTATGACCGCTAATACACACCAAGGGTTATTTAGTTTATTGTTTAGGCATCATCAGTTTGATCCCATGACCTTACATTACGCGCGTTCGCCTGGTTTTTCGCGGCAGTGGCATTAGCACTGAAGGAGTGTTCCGAACCTTCTAAATTTACCTGACTAACGACTTGGCGAATTACTTTACGTACCTTGACTTGATAGGTACTAAGATAACTTTGTTTTTGCTGATTATATTCTCTAGCATTTGTCGCATAAAGAGCAGGGACATTTTCATGATTTAATACCAAGGCACAGACATCAGAAAGATCAATGCGATCGCTCGTTGCTAAGTAATTAGTCTGAATATAACTATAGGCATCGGCAATAACTTCGCCTTCAATTAGATTAGTCAGGCTGAGGTTAGCCAGGAGATCAAAAATATCGCTAGCCCCTACTTTAGTCTGTTTGCCATGCTTAATTTCACGCCAAGAATCAGTTCTCTCTTGTTTATAAGCTGAGTTTCTCGCCATGACCACATCTTTTTCTAGGGTGCGGGGAATGTGACGATCTAATACTTTTTCAATCGCCCTTGGTAAGAGTTTTTGCTGAATATCATCTTTGAATAGTTTGACATATTCTTTCTGCTGTTTTAGGTATCCGCGGGGCGAAGTTGCATATAAACTAGGAACTTGGGGATGGTTGAGAACCTGGGCACATACCAAGGCTGGCTCTAAGTATTGCTTATCTTGGAAATATTGAGTATTAATGACCAATAAAACAGCTTGAAGGATCTCTATTTCGGCAATATTAATTAGCTTTAACTGACTGGCTAACTCAGCTTGGGTTAAAGCATTTGAATTACTTTTAAAAGAGTCGCTCATGATTTTCGTCCCATAAATCACGACGATTCTAACTCTCATTTCCCAAAATGAGTAATCTGATTACTCTGTTGGTAGACTTAAATTAAAATACCTGCCACACAAGCAGTCATAAAACAGGCTATGGAGCCCGCTGCCAAGGCTCTAAAGCTTAATTGAGCCATATCTGATTGACGTTCAGGAGCGATCGCACTTATGCCACCTATTTGAATGCCGATCGCCCCGATATTGGAAAATCCACACAGAGCATAGGTAGCAATGACTTTAGCTCGCTCGGAAATTGCAGGAATGTCTCCTGAAATAAGCTGCTGTAAATCTAAATAGGCAACGAATTCATTGAAAATTAGCTTTTTGCCTAATAAAATAGCCACAGTCTGACAATCAGCCCAGGGAATCCCCATTAACCAGGCAACGGGAAACATTAAATAGGAGAGTATCCATTCTAAAGACAAATCAGAAATGCCGATCTGATTTCCAACAACAGCTAACAAGGCATTAACCAGTGCTAATAAGCCCAAGAAAGCAATTAACATTGCGCCGACGTTAAGAGCTAGTTTTAGTCCTTCCATGGTGCCCGTGCTAATAGCATCAATACCATTCACGTAATTAGAAGTTGGCATCGTGTCAATTTTGCCTTGGGTTTGGGGCTTCTCTGTCTCTGGATAAAATACTTTGGATACCGCTAAAGCTGCGGGGGCAGACATTACCGATGCCGCTAGTAAATGTTCCGCAGGGATACCAAAGGAGATATATGCCGCCATTACTCCCCCTGCAATAGTGGCAAAGCCACCAGTCATGATCGAATGTAATTCGGATTTGGTTAAGCTAGATAAATAGGGCTTGATTGTTAAAGGTGCTTCCGTTTGCCCCACAAAAATATTCGCCGCACAACTCAAAGATTCTGCCCCTGAGGTTTTCATGGTTTTCATCATTACTAAGCCCATGATTGCTATTAAGCGAGGCAGAATGTTGTAGTGATAAAGCAGAGAGATAAAAGCCGAGAAAAAGATCAGTGTCGGCAGAATTTTAAAAGCAATAAAATGCTCCTCAAAGCCATCCCCAAATACTAGTTTGGCTCCTGCATCAGAAAAATTGAGAAACTCCTCGGTAACCGAACCCAAAAACTGAAAAATCTTTAAGCCGATCGCACTCTTGAGGAGTAATATTCCCAAAATCAACTGTAAAGCAATGCCCCACAGCACCGCATTCCAGGGAATAAGTTTACGGTTATTAGAACAGATATAGCCGATTCCAACAAAGATAAATAGTCCTAATAGAGAAATTAAACGGTAACTCATCGGCGATCGCATAGAAGACAGCATCTATGTTTAACATGATTTAAACCTAAAAAAGGTTAACCGCCAGATTAATTTTAAAAAGAATCGATTTGAATATTATCTAAACCCCAATTATCATAACGGGAACCACTATGTTCTAGTTGCATCCAGCGGAAGAGGGTATTGTCTGTTTGAGCATCACTAGGAACAGTTTCACTAATCCCTGTCCAAGTTGTATAAGCTTCTGTATCGTAGATGGCAATTTCTTGCCAATTAACACCGTCATCCACGGAATATTCTAAAATCACATCTTCTCCACCATCAGCATTTTCCCCACCATTAGAGCTATCACCAAAAATTAGCTCAAAGGCAATTTCTCCTCCATTAGCAACATTAACTCCTGTGGTGGTTAATGAACGGGAATTATCGTTGCGTGATCCGTTAGTAAAAAATAGTGAATTGCCACTACCACCAAAATTATTATTGACCTCGCCATTGCCAATCTCACTCCATTGACTGCGATCAATATCGAAATCAAAGTCATCGGCTATGGAACTTAGACTAAGTGCTTTTTCTACTAACTGAATATTGTCTAAGCCCCAATTATCATAGAGTGAACCACTCTGATTTACTTGTCTCCAACGTAATTGAGTGGCATCAGTTTGAGCCGCAACGGGAATCGCTTTAGTCTGAGATGACCAGTTCGTATAGTCTTCAGTATCGTAGGTTCCCAGATTATTCCAGGTTGTGCCATTATCGATTGAGTATTCTAGAACAACGTCTTCTCCACCATCAGCATTCTCGCCACCATTGGCGCTATTGCCGAAAATGATATCGAAGGAAATCGAACCTCCCTCAGTCAAATCAAGGGCATTACTAGTAGCAAATCGAGAGTTTCCACCAGAGCTTCCACCAGAAAAATATAAAGAGTTTCCGTCACCACCAAAATTATTATTGGCAACTCCATTACTAATTTCTTGCCACTGATCTTGATCAATATCTGGCTCAAAATCATCAACAAACATTACAGGCACAGGATTTGTATCTGGCTCATAGAGAAAAATATCAGAGGTTGCCCCGCTGGTATTCCAAACTAGGCGATCGCCTGAAATCTTGGGATTGAGATCATCAATATCGTTATCGGTTACTTGAATTGTTTCCGTACCGTCATAGTAGAAAATTTCCCAGTTACCATTGACATAACTACTCCAAACTAAGCGATCGCCAGATCCATCTAGAGCAGTTGAACTATTCGCACTAGAAGAACTTGGGGTACTATCTGGGCTGAGGCGATCGTTAAAATCGTTGTCGGTAATCTGTAAGGTGGTGTTGCCATCGTAGCGAAATAGCTCAAAGTCATTACCATCCCACTGACTCCAGATTACGTTTCCGTCAAAAAATCCCTGAAGCCTAATAGAATCATCATTGGCAATTTGGGTAGTGGTATTTCCGTCGTAGAGGTTAATTTGATCTTTTATGCCTCCAGTATATGATTCCCAAACTACCTGATCACCTGAAACATGGGGGCTAACTCCATTACTGGCAAGAGTAGCAACACTATTGCCGTTATAGAAATAAACTGTATTACCAACTCCCTGCCAAACTACGTTTTGTCCATCAATATCAACAGAAGACTCTCGACTATTGTTATCGGTTAATTGTACTGTTGTCTCAGTACTACTCTTATAAAGATATACTTCTTCCAGCGAACTATTTGAGTTAGCTGGGGCATTTCGCCAAGCGATATGGGTTCCCGAAAGTTTTACGTCAGAAGGGTAACTGCCATTGGTAAACTGAGTCGTGATAATACCGTCATGATAAAAGTTTTGCCAACCATTGATATAGCCTTTCCACAAAATTCCCTCTGCTGAAATTTGCGGGCTTGTTACTAAGTTGAGATCTAAGTCTGGTATAACAGTGCTAGTGCTTCCATCAAATAGGATCACATCCTTACCATCTTCAATCCAGACAATTTTATTGCCTGAAATATCGGGGTTTTTGGATATTCCATTAGTAGTTAATTGAGTAATTGTCATTTATTTTTTTATCCTCTGGGATGATCAAGAATCAATTTCTGTTAAATTGATCACTTTTAATCTGGCTTGAGATCACACCGATCGCCCTGAGGACAATTACGGAAATAATTCCAATGAAATTCACTTTATTTCAGTTAATTAACTGTTGTGATTTTTTGTCTTCAAACAACTAATTAACTGATGTTACGCACGGGCGCGATCTGTAACAATCAGAGACTGGGGACTGGGGACTGGGGACTGGGAATGGAATGCGAGATCGTTGCCTAATAATCTCCCTAATCCCTAACCCCTAATTCCTAATCCCTACTTCAATAGATTAATTAGTACGTAACGTCAGTAATTAATCTAATTTTGCGATAATTAATTTTATATTCAGGCGATCGCATCAAGTGCATAATGAAGATAAATCTCATATTTAATATTTAATATTTTGATAACCATATTACTAGCCTTAATTAGAAAGTATTGGATATCCAGTACCTTATTTATTCTGACAATCATTACTCTCTTGTCTCTTTGGCCCTTGGAAAACTTGCCTCCTGTACCTGGGACAGATAAAATTCATCATTTTATTGCTTATGGGGTGTTGATGTTTCCTACTGCTTTGAGAAAACCAAAATATTGGCTTTTATTTGGTCTATTTTTTATGGGTTGTAGTGGAGCGATTGAACTTTTGCAACCCTATGTGAATCGATACGGGGAGTTTCAAGATTTTATCGCTAATGTTGCTGGTTTAGTCTGTGGATTATTGATTGCCCGAAGCATCAATCTATTTTTTCCCGTTACTTCTCATCCGAAATAAATTTTCTGTCAATCTTTCTTTTAAAACTTTTTATGCGATCACAATTTCATAGAGGCAATCAAAAAAAAATAACACAAACTAAAAAACGACCATGATCAAGATCATGAGTCGCAAAGGAGGTGAATTTATACTATTGCAGAGATATGTAGAGAGAACTATTGGGTGGAGAGGATAGATAAGGCTAGGTTTAACTTAAACCTCCTAAGACTATTTCAAAGACGTAATTCATGGAATTAACTAGCCTTTAAGTTGTCCTCTCCCGTGTCTTTTCGCAAATTTAATCAGACTTCCCAATGAAGTATTTTGTGGAATTGAATTTGATATTTGAATGTTCAAAAAGATCTAAACTAAAATGTATGTTGACTAACTTCGCACAACAACTATCTTTCATCTTAAGACCTCAGCAAAGAGCCAAATCTGGCTAAGATTACGAACTTTCTTAGTGATATTCTCTGGGAGAACCTAATGATATTCTCCAAGAGAATATGACATAATAACTAAGATTAAATCGTCTATATTTTTGCCTAATCTGTTTAATAAGCTATCGTGTAGATTCAAGCGGGAGGTACTTGCTGGAATCTTCCCTTGGTCAGAAGTGTGGTGAACTTCTCTGTACCTGAATCTAAGTTAACACTATTAATTAGGAAAGACAAGGGGGTTTACTAATGTTCACAGTGTTCAATAAACTGAAACATTGTGTCTACTTTGGTAACAATTACCTTATTGTTTTACTGTAAATAGGCGAGCGTTATACTGTTATATTTTTTCTGATTAAATACCAAGATTATGCCCTCTGCTGTTGTAACTGAATCTGCTACTTCAAATAGTACAAAACCATTATTAATTTTAGTAGATGGTCATTCTTTGGCTTTCCGCGCTTACTATGCCTTTAATAACTCTCGTCGGGGAGCATTAGTTACTTCTCAAGGGATTCCTACGAGTATTTGTTTTGGGTTTATCAATTCTCTGTTGCAGGTGTTAGAGATAGAATCACCTCAATATATGGCGATCGCATTTGATTTGGGAGAACCAACTTTTCGTCACCAAGCTGACGACAACTATAAGGCTGATCGAGGGGAAACTCCCGAGGATTTTATTCCCGATATGGAAAATTTGCAACAGTTATTAGCTGCATTTAATTTAACTATTGCGACTAAAGCGGGGTATGAAGCGGATGATGTCTTAGGAACTATTGCAACTATAGGGAGTAAGGCTGGTTATCGAGTTAAGATTGTTACGGGCGATCGCGATTTATTTCAAATGGTAGACGATGATCGGGGAATTAGTGTTTTATATCTGCATAATCAAACCTTTAAGAAAACTGCTCGTAGCTATACTGAGTTTGATCGGGCTGGGGTAATTGAGAAGATGGGAGTTACTCCCGAACAAATTGTCGATTATAAGGCTCTTTGTGGTGATAAATCAGACTGTATCCCTGGAGTTAGGGGGATTGGGGATAAAACCGCAGTTAAGCTTCTAAAAGAGTATCCTACTTTAGCAGAAGTGTATCAGAACTTAGAACAGATTAAAGGAGCAACTAACAAGAAATTAGTCGCAGGAAAAGAAGATGCTCTACATTCGCAATTTCTGGCACAGATTAAAGTTGATTCTCCTGTGGAAATTGAGTTAGAAGACTGTAAATTAATTGGGTTTGAGCCAGATCAAGTATTACCAATGCTCAAAGAATTAGAACTGAAAAAAGTTATTAGCAATCTGAATAAACTTCAGGTAAAACTGGGTGGGGAAGCTGACATTAAAGCGATCGATGTTATACCTTCAGGGAAAGCCAAAAGTAAGCCTAATGATAATGGACAACTCTCTTTATTCGACGATAATCCCCCTGCTGAAGTTAAACCAGTTGTCGAGTTATTTGTACCGCAGTTAAATACCCAAGTTATCGACACTCTAGACAAATTACAACAGCTAGTTAAAACCCTAGAGCAATATACAGATCCTGAGCAACCAGTGGCATGGGATACCGAGACGACATCTCTAGAAACGGATCAAGCAGAATTAGTTGGGATTGGCTGTTGTTGGGGCGACAGCAAAACAGATGTGGCATACATTCCCACCGCCCACACTGCGGGAAATCAATTAGATAAAGAAGTTGTATTGTCTACTCTCAAGCCAATCTTAGAAAGTAGTGATTATCCCAAGGCTTTCCAAAATACTAAGTTTGATCGTTTAGTGTTACATCATCAGGGGATTAACTTGACTGGAGTGGTTTTTGATACCATGCTGGCAAGTTATGTCTTAAATCCTGAAATGACTCATAACCTGGGGGATTTATCCGAGCGTTACGGGTTAGAAATTACGGCTAAAAGTTATAAAGATCTCGGCATCCCTAAAGGCAAAACCATCGCTGATTTAGATATTGCGGTGGTGGCAGACTATTGTGGATTAGATGCCTATGCAACCTACTATTTAGTAAGCAAGTTAAAAACTAAGTTAGCTGAGTATCCTGATTTAGCAAAACTCCTCTTAGAAGTTGAACAACCTTTAGAGTCTGTATTAGCAACCATGGAAAATACGGGCATCAGGCTAGATAGGGATTACCTGAATCAATTCTCTCAACAGCTAAATCAAGACTTGCAAAAACTCGAACAAGACACCTATGAAGCAGCAGGAGAAGAATTCAACTTAAGCTCTCCCAAACAACTAAGTGTGATTCTGTTTGAGAAACTAGGATTAGATATCAAAAAATCCCGCAAAACCAAGACAGGCTATTCTACGAATCAACAGGTGTTAGAAAAACTGCGGGGAGATCATCCCGTAATCGATAACATGTTAGAACATCGTACCCTAGCTAAACTCAAATCAACCTATGTCGATGCCTTACCCAACTTAGTACGAGAATCTACAGGGAGAGTGCATACCAACTTCAATCAATCAGTGGTAGCCACAGGAAGACTATCCTCTTCTAATCCTAACCTGCAAAACATTCCTATTCGCACCGAATTTTCCCGCCAGATACGTAAAGCCTTTATCCCCCAAAAAGGCTGGTTACTAGTAGCGGCAGACTACTCCCAAATCGAATTAAGAATCTTAGCCCACCTCTCTCAAGAGCCAGTATTACTCGATGCCTATCGTAATAGCAGAGATGTCCATCGCGTCACAGCACAATTACTATTTGAGAAAGAAGAAATCACCCCAGAAGAAAGACGTTTAGGTAAAATAATTAACTTCGGTGTCATCTATGGCATGGGGGCGCAAAGATTCTCCCGTGAATCAGGTTTCAAAACAGATATCGGCAAAGAGTTTATCACCAAATATCGCCAAAAATATGCCCAAGTATTCGATTACTTAGAAAGCGTTAAAAAACAGGCGATCGCATTAGGCTATGTTAATACTATTATGGGTAGAAGACGCTATGTACATCTTGTTAGCGACAGTCTCAAACAACTACGGGGAAGCAATCCTAAAGCGATCGATTTAGAGAGCCTAAACTATAGCTATACCGACACTCAAATACTCCGTGCCGCAGCCAACTCACCAATTCAAGGATCAAGTGCAGACATCATTAAGGTTGCCATGATTAAACTGCAAAACATTCTCCAAGACTATCAAGCGCAGTTGCTTATTCAAGTACATGATGAACTAGTGTTAGAAGTGCCTCCTGAAGAGTGGGATGAGTTACAACCGATTATTAA
>CALLPS010000430.1 GCA_938015355.1 uncultured Pleurocapsa sp. | reverse complement strand
CCCCTGTAGCCATTCCTGTATCGCTACCAAATAAAATAGCTTAACGATGCTGGCGGGATAGATTCTCTCGACTCCTCGGTAACTAAATCCCTTGACTTCGTATTGCCAAAATTCTTTAGCCGACAACGCCCCCCCCGTATTGACAATTATTGGTTGTTGATAAACGATCCAAGTTAAAGCTATCTTGTCTCTGGAGAGAGTAGGAAATTGTTCTCTCGCAGCTTGAAGAATCTGCTGGGCAATCTTAGCTAATTGTTCGTCTTGGTGGAAAAAAGGCATAGAGATGAGGGATGAAGGATGAGGGATGAGGGATGAGGGATAAGGGATAAAGGATGAGGGATAAGGGATGAGGGATGTCCTAAAGGACTTGCCCTCGAATGGGGGTACCGCTTCGCATAAGGGATGAGGGATAAAGGATGGGGGATAAAGGATGGGGGATAATAAGCTTGAAACCAAATAGTTTTAAACTAAACTAATTTACACTCCTGAGTATTAATTAAATTAACAGTCAGCAAATTAATGGAAAATAGCGATCGCTCATCTCTAGAATCAGTCTCTAAAACAGTATCATCTAATCAACAACCACCGCAGCAAGGTAACTTCTGGTTGGTTTTTAGCTCGACTTTTGTTACGATTTTTCTCGCAGAGATGGGAGATAAAACTCAGGTAGTTACTCTGTTGATGAGTGCAGAATCTCAATCTCCTTGGATTGTCTTTATTGGTTCAGCTTTAGCTTTGATTGCAACTAGTTTGATTGGGGTTACAATCGGCTACTGGTTATCCAAAAAACTTGCTCCTGAAACCCTAGATTTATCAGTCGCTATTCTCTTGCTATTCATTACTGCCTGGTTAGTTAGCGATATTATTAATCTTTAAAACCTATCGATAACTTTTAAAAACTTTTAAATTTTACACTCTTAATGATCATTGAAACAGATTTACAACTAATTGGCATTAGCTTCATTACAGTATTTTTAGCAGAAATTGGCGATAAAAGTCAGCTAGCAGCGATTGCTCTTGGGGGAAGTTCTCATAATCCCCGTGCCGTGTTTATTGGTTCAACCGTGGCATTAATTTTAGCTAGTTTACTGGGAGTTTTAGCAGGAGGTACGGTAGCGCAGTTTCTACCAGAAAAGCTATTGAAATCTCTAGCTGCGATCGGTTTTGCAACGATGGCATTGAGGATTCTGTGGGTAGGGGGAGAGAGTAACGAGTAATCGTAGAGACGTAGCCCTAAAGGACTTCCTTCGGTCGCAGCTACGTCTCTAGAGGAGTAAAAAATAAAAAATCCCTCTTTTATAACTAGAGGGATAATTCATTAGAAATTAGCGTGTCTTCAGGGAAGAGGATCGAGATTCGCGATCAGATAACTTTTTCTCGATCCACAGATTATCTACGTGTTTATGGTCAACTTTGCTGGATGATCGCGCAAAGCTTTATCCAGTTTAATTCTTGTCAAAACAGACTGGCGGTTTTCATCAACAATACGTTTGGTAGTAACTCGCTCCGGGTAGCATCTCATAAACATGTTGGTAAAATGAGTTCCATAATGAATGTATTCTTCTCTCGAAACATTACTTAGGGGATAGATGCAAGAGTTAAAATTAGGCTCATGAAAATATGCTAAGGCAAATCTTTCCCTGTTTGGATGTAGTTTGACCTTATGGGGAGTTGAAAGCAAATAACCATTAGTCATAAACTGAAGCAAATCTCCAGGAAATACAGTAACCACCTTAGGTACTGGCTTGACAAAAGTCCAGGGTTCCTCGTCTTGGTACATTCCTGCTGAACTTTCATCGGGTAACCAATTTCTATTTCTTTTTTCTCCTGCAACTGGAGGGCGAACATAGAGACCACCTACATCATCTTGCACTGCAATCACTAATAGCCCATAATCCGTATGTGCGCCAATTCCTCTACTAGATTTTTTTGCGGATTGCGAGGGGAATCGCAAGACTCGCATATGATGCCACC
Source organism: uncultured Pleurocapsa sp. (assembly GCA_938015355.1). Classification (GTDB taxonomy): domain Bacteria; phylum Cyanobacteriota; class Cyanobacteriia; order Cyanobacteriales; family Xenococcaceae; genus Waterburya. Next base: position 1,458 of record CALLPS010000430.1, on the reverse strand, counting down.
CGTCCTGAGTTAGGTTGCTAAAGGTGTTAATATCCTGAAGTCCCAAACCCAGGGCCAATAACTTGAGCAATTTATCCCCAATTGAGCCAAGTTCATCTGTAAATGCCGTCATGGTCTGTTGATATTTTTGATTAGGCCAGGGTACAGGCCCGTGACAAGGCCATTTTGCTTGTACTCGGGGATCATCTAAAGAAAGATCCTTGCAAACGGTGAAAATTTCTGAGTAATCGGCTTTCCCATCTGTAACTTCTTCCCCTGAAGCAATATATCCAGCGTAGTTGAGATCACTGATCAATTTAGATTTCTTTTCTAGAGGTTGAGCAAAAAATTCTCTGCTAGTTGCGAATGAGTCCTGAGTTTTATGATTTTGAGTCTCACTGAGGGCAACCTGAAAAATGCCATCGCTTCTCCAGGCTTTAATCATTTCCTTCGCCAGAGTTAAATCAGATTGTTTTGAGGTTATTTGTTCTGGTATCTGGAATGTAATTAAATTCATTTTTTATTTTGTTGATATTCTCTATTTTCTTAAAACAGATCTATGTGTTGGTGTATTCAGATTGATTTTAATTAAAGTCATTATTAAAATCAATATGTAACTAGATTAATATTAATAATTTCTTCCAGGTTCAACTTGAATCACATTTTTTTTGTGATTTACATGTTGTTAAATGCGAAAAGTAGCTAGAGAATGCAATATATCTACAGTAGTATAGCCCTTCTCAAATCGGCGAGATACAATAGCAGGAATGGATACTAAAGGAGTAACTCCGCTTCTCTCCATGTCCTTATCATCACAAACCAATTGTGAATGTCCTTCAAAGAAACTTGAAAATAAGCTTGTGTGATCGCTAAATCTAAAGCCTTATATGTTCTCGCACCAATAGAACCGATAGTATTTTTGACCTTTGACCAAAAATGTTTAACTCCCCTAGCAAAAGGTTTTGGAGTTATTTTTCTTGTAGCTCGATATTGTTTTAGCAACTTTACCACAAAGCTTAAAGCGACATTAAAACGTTTAGCTAGCTGACGTTGAGAAATTTATTCTTGTTCGTACACATCGATATTTTTTTATCTTAAATCAAGTGAGTATGGCTTCATTTAAAATTAGTCAAATAAATTTCGATCATCATATCTCATTAATTTGAAAACCGCCATACCATTTTTTAGATATCGCTCATTTTTGGCGTTTTTATTATACTCAATCTAATTTTTCTCCATCATCTATCAAAATTTTGAGTCAGATGAATTAGATTAAAAATAGCTAGCTACAGAACGTAATTCATCTGGAATGGGAGTATCTTCAGGAAATTCGAGGCAGGTTTCGCGATCGCTCAAATATCCAGACTCCCTAAAGGAGGTGAGCATGCGCCCTAAAGCCAACCAAACTTCGGGATCGTATTCCCAATCTTTGTTTCGGGGGGTATAACAGGCGATCGATTTTAATGCCCAGAAGTAGCT
>CALLPS010000429.1 GCA_938015355.1 uncultured Pleurocapsa sp. | reverse complement strand
GTTTGGGCTACCCTTTTATGTTGGTTACTGGTTCTTCCTGAATACTTCCTCAATATTTTAGCGATTCGTCTGGGTCATAAAATTTATACTGGGGCGCAAATGGCAGCTTTTCGTCTTTGTTCGGGGGTAATTTGTGTTGCTCTTGTTTCCCGACTCTTACTGGGTGAGGATTTGACTCCAAGAAAGCTGTTTGGATTTGGGCTAATGATTATCGCCATGGCTTTAATCGCCAGAAAATCCCCTTAGTATTGATTAAGTAATTATACGCCTGATGTGAATTAAGATCATTTCTCCCAATAGCTTGAACTACTGGAAATATGTCGTGTCATAATTCTGAAGGAAAGAGAACGTAAATTTTATGTCAATTAATAATGAATATTGACTAATGCAAGAACAAACGGAAAGAGAAAAGATGCTGAATAGTGAGCTGTATTTAGCAACGGATCAAGAATTGGCAGCAATGCAGTTGAAGGCGCAACTGTTGCTTTCTTCCTTAAACATTTGTTCTCCTGATAAATTAGAAGAACAAAAAAAAATTATTCTTAGTTTATTTGGCAAAATTGGGACAAATTTCACAATTAGACCCCCATTTTACTGTGATTATGGTTGTCATATCTTTGCTGGGGATAATTTATATATTAATTACGACTGTACAATTCTTGATTGCAATCACGTTTATCTGGGCAATAATGTTCTGCTCGCACCCAAGGTTCAAATATATACTGCATATCATCCCATAAATCCTGAGTTGAGACTATCTGGTAAGGAATTAGCTGCACCTATAACCATTGGTGATAATGTCTGGCTTAGTGGCGGAGTGATAATATGCCCTGGGGTTCAGATTGGCTCAAATGTAACCATCGGCGCAGGTAGTATAGTGACAAAGGATATACCAGATAATGTTGTTGCAGTGGGTAATCCTTGTCGTCCTATTAAAACTGTTTAATTGAGACAAAAAAATAACTTTTTTTGGTTACTCCATCTAATCACTGCCAGTATCAAAACGTTCGAGCAAAACAAGGTATAATTATAAATTGTGTCTAATTATCTATAGCTCATGCCTAAGCTAAAAACCAAAAAGTCTGCTGCCAAGCGTTTTCGCATTACGGGTAGTGGCAAGAAGATTATGCGTCGCAAAGCATTCAAAAACCACTTGCTCGAACGTAAGAGTAAAGAACGCACTCGTCGTCGTCTATCAAATATGTCAGTGGTGCATGAGACTGATGAAAAAGCAGTACGTACTATGATGCCTTACAGTTAATTTAAGCGAATTCAAGAAGCAAATTAAAACTGTATTTAACTCAAAAGAAAAAGTTACTACTAAATTTAGTTGTTAACCGACCCAATTCAAGATCCATAAATATTAACTATGAGTAGAGTCAAACGGGGTAATGTTGCCCGCAAACGTCGTAAAAAGATCCTAAAGTTAGCAAAAGGCTTCCGTGGTTCTCATTCCAAGCTATTTCGTACTGCTAACCAGCAAGTGATGAAAGCATTGCGTAATGCTTATCGCGATCGCCGTAAGCGCAAACGTGATTTCCGTCGTCTCTGGATTACCCGCATCAATGCCGCAGCCAGAATGAACGGTCTAAGTTATAGCAAGCTGACTCATCAATTGAAAAAAGCTGAAGTAGGTTTAAATCGTAAAATGTTGGCACAACTAGCCATGGTAGATCCTCAAGCCTTTACCAAGGTGGTGGAAGTAGCTAAATCAGCCGATTAAATCTAAACGAGATTAGTTATTCTGATACACAGTTTAATTGAATGGCTACAAATTATAAAAGACTCGGTTTTTTGCTCACAAAGCCGAGTTTTGCTTTGCTTATAAGACAACTAAACAGATGATTATTCTGCAAAATCCGCATCAAGTGTTAGATTTGCTTCAAGGAATAAATTTTTCTGCATTATGAAACATCGGCTTATCAATTTATTAACTGCTCTTTTGTTTTTAGCAATTACGCCATCATCAATACTTGCTAGGGAATGGACAAAAATTGAGTCTCAGTCAGAGTTGAAAGTTGCTGTCAAAGATAATCTCCGCCCTTTGGGTTTTACTGATGAAAATGGTCATTTAATTGGTTTAGAAGTTGACATTGCTCGTAAGCTAGGGGAAGAGTTGCTAGGTACTGCTGATGCGGTAAAATTTCTAGCAGTGGCAAATAAAGATCGTTTGCAAGTAGTTTTAGAAGATGAGACAGATATAGCGATCGCCAGAGTAGGAATTACCAACTCCCGTAGTCGGATTGTTGCTTTTAGCCCTTATTACTATTTAGACGGCACAGGTATAGTTACTAAAAATAATGAAATTCAAAATATTGCTGGATTAAATCGCTCTCGAATATTTGTCCTAAATAATTCCGCTACTATCGCCGTAGTCCATAATAAATTACCTCATGCCACTTTAATTGGCGTTGACTCTTATCAATCAGCCTTAGAATTACTAGATACCAATCAGGGTGATGCTTTTGCTGGCGATCGCTCTGTCTTAACTGGGTGGACACAAGAATATCCTGACTACAAACTGTTGCCAGAGAGACTTTCGGGTGAAGCTCTCGCCATTGTCATGCCGAAGGGCTTACAGTACAAAGAATTACGTAATAAAGTTAATCAGGCGATCGCAGATTGGAAAAAGTCTGGTTGGCTAAAAGAAAGGATTGAATATTGGGGATTGTAATTAGTGATTGATTACTTTCAAGAAACAAATTTAAATTTTGTCAGGCTATAATACTGGACACAAAAGACTTAAATCCGATGAAGCAAAAATTGCGATGCGGTTTAAAGATTTTACTGTTAGGCTCAATAATTATGGCTAAGTTTAACTAATTAGATAATGGCAACTAGTAAACTAACTCAGTCTCAGGAAAGACACATCTTAGAAAGATTAAGTTTTGGTGTAACTTCCTCACAACTAGAACAGGTTAAGGTGCAAGGAATCGAAGCCTATATTCAGTCTCAACTGAGTCCTCAGCTTATATCTGAATCTCCTATATTAGATAATTATTTAGCTCAATTTAGTTCAATTCATCAAGAGCCTATTGAATTACAAAAAAAAGATTATCTTTATCGTAAAAAACTACGTACTTCGCAACTGTCTACTAAGGAGCAGAAAAAAATCAGACAAAAAATCAGAAACTTAAATGTTCAAGTTAGGGATGAGGCGATGGATGCCCATCTCACCAGAGCAATATATTCTAATCGTCAGCTACAGGAAGTGATGGTAGATTTCTGGTTCAATCATTTTAATGTTTACGCGAATAAAGGTGCCGTTAGAATTTGGTTAAGAGATTATGAAAGCAAAATTAGAACTCATGCTTTAGGTAACTTCCGTGATTTATTAGGGGTAACGGCAAAACACCCCGCAATGCTAATTTATCTTGATAATAAAAAAAATACCGACCCCAATAGCCCAGGGGGAAAAGCAAACCAGATCGGGTTAAATGAAAATTATGCCCGAGAATTGATGGAATTGCATACTTTAGGTATAGATGGTGGCTATTCTCAGGATGATGTAATTGCCCTCGCTCGAATATTAACGGGATGGGGAGTAGATCATCAAGGTAAGAAAGGAGATAAAAAAGGTTTCTTCTTTAACAAAAATCGTCACGATCAACAAGACAAACTATTTTTGGGTCACACTATCTCCGCAAATGGCATCCAAGAAGGAGAAAAAGCTCTGGATATTTTGGCAAGTCATTCTGCAACAGCCCATTTCATTAGCTCTAAACTGGCGCAGTATTTTGTTGCAGATCAGCCCCCTACTCGTCTGGTTAACCAGCTAGCAGAAGAATTTATTACTAGTCAAGGGAATATTAGGCAACTGATGGATGTCCTAATTCATAGTCCAGAATTTAATCAGCCCGAATACTATCAGCAAAAGTTTAAAACTCCTTATCAATATCTAGTTTCCTTGGTACGGATGGCGGGAATTGAGCAGCCTAATCTGAAACGGATGCGCGGGATGTTGACACAGCTTTCTATGCCGATACATCTTTGTCTGGCACCCACGGGCTATGACTATACTCAGTCAGCTTGGTTAAACCCCCAAGCTATGTTACAGAGAACGAGTTTGGCAACAGCGATCGCTAATGGAGCCTTGAATCGTGATTATGGAATTAAACAGAAACAGTTGCAAAACAATTTTGGGAGCCTTTCTCCCCATACAAAACAGGTAATTGCCAAAAGTCCCGTGAAACTGCGTGCAGCATTGATGATGGGTAGTCCAGAGGCAATGTATCGGTAATTAATTGGGTAGCACCATCTAGTAGGGACATAAGTAGTTATTGGGGATGTATATCTTATGAAAAGAAGAAAGTTGATTCAGACGGCAGGTTTAGCAACGGCAGGCATGTTACTTCCTGTGGGTTATAACAGTTGGGTGGCACAAAGTGCGAACTCCAAAAGCGATCGCCAACGTCTGATTGTGATTTTGTTAAGGGGCGGTGTGGATGGTTTGAATATTGTTGTTCCCCATCAGGATCGAGAATACTATGAAGCTAGACCAACTATTGCTGTGCCCTATCCCCAGGAAAAAAATGGGGCGATCGATCTCGATGGCTTTTTTGGTTTAAATCCGAAACTAAAAGATCTTATGCCTTTATGGAAACAGAAGCAGTTAGCATTTATTCATTCCTGTGGCTCTCCTGTAGCAGAAAGATCACACTTCCAAGCTCAAGATTATTGGGAAAATGGCACCCCAGGGGTCAACAAGACTCGATCTGGCTGGATGAATCGGCTTTTAGCAGAATTACCCGAAGATAGACTCACTCAAGCTCTCAATGTTGGGGTAACTACACCCTATATACTCAGAGGAAAAATGGCGATCGCTAGTTTGAAGCCTGGGATAAATTCTACCGCTCCCATTCCCACAGATAGACCTCATGTAAATCAGGCTTTTAGTCGTTTATATAGTGGGACAGATGTTTTAAGCAAAGCTTATCAAGATGGCACCAAAGCCAGAGAAATAATTCTTGCTGACTTAAGCCAAGAGATGGTGTCTGCATCACGGGGAGCCAAAAATGCCAAGGTATTTATTGATGATGCCACGGAAGTAGCCAGACTAATGGTAGGAAATGCCAAAACTCAATTAGCATTTATGGAAATTGGGGGCTGGGATACTCATATCAATCAAGCTTCTACTTTGAATCGTTTGCTACCTGGTTTGGGTCAAGGTTTAGCTACTCTAGCTAAAGGATTAGAGCCGATTTTTGCTGACACTGTAATCGTTGTTATGTCAGAATTTGGTCGGACAGTCAAAGAAAATGGTAACCAGGGCACAGATCACGGATATGGTAATGCGATGTGGCTTTTGGGAGGGGCTATTCGTGGGGGGAAGGTATATGGAGAATGGCCGAGTTTAGACCAATCTGTCCTCTATGAGAACCGAGATTTACCCGTGACTACTGATTTTAGAGAAATTTTGTCCCAAACTCTGCAAAAACATTTGGCAATTTCTCAAGACAGCTTGAGTCGAATTTTTCCTAGCTATAAATCTAGCAATAAAATTGATTTTTTTGTTTAACAAATCATACTGTGCTATATTTTATACTTTTTAAATGCTTAATTCTTTCTTGTCAGATTCCTAAATTACAATTAAGCTTATTAATTTAGTTTATTAATTCAGTTAACTTTTTTGGTAAATTAGATAACAATTACTGTTAATAGATATGAAGCGAAAATGATAATTGATAACATCAAAATCTGTGTATCAATGATTGCTATACAGAGCTGTTCCAAATACTTTTTCCTTCATCGTCAGTAAAGCGATAAAATAGATCTTCATCTTTAAATTTATGCTCATCTAGCACATGATGAAAGATTCCTTTTTCAATCATTTTCTGTCCTAGCGCAACGGCATCTTCTCTAGAGAACTTTGTCTTAGCGACAATCCAATCAACAGCTTCATTTCCTAAAAAACAGCGTTGAAATAGCTTTAATTTATATCGACGAGTTTTTATTTCTACTCCATTCTCTGAGCGCATTCCCTGAGCTATCTGTCGAAGACTAATGCGGTTGATACTATTCTTTGATTTACTGCTACGAGAAGATCCTTGTGTTCCTAAGGTATTTTGTTTGGTACTAGAAATGTCAATAATCTCTGACTTGTATTCATTATTCTGCATCCAGATGCCAACACGATCTTTTTCTTTAACTAGTAAAGTAGCAATTTGAGAACGCTCTTCATGATCAAGATATTCTTCGCGACACTCTTTGATAGCTAGCTCCATTTCTTCTTTCGGAAAAGCTTTCTCTCTGATAAATAAATTATCATTGTAGATCAAGCCTGATATAGTTTTACCTTGATCTTTTATCTTACAGTACTGTACTTGTGTATAATCTAAGAAAAGCATTTTCCCTACTCCTATTTTTACCCCTGCAATTGGCTAAATCAACACTCAACATACACTGTTATAACTTAATTTTAGTTGTTGTAACTGTTATCAATAGTTATTGACATTTATCCTCTGCTGGAATAATTTCTGTATACTCAAAATTGCTTAAACTTGACTTAACTAAAAGATACTTATGCTGATTAAGCTCAAGACTGTCGCACTCACAGTTAGTTTTTGGAGAGTAATAGGTTAGCACGTACTCTTGCCCAATTAGGGGAGTGGTTGCCGCCTCTACTTCTCCCTCCCACTGGGTTTTTGTTACTAGAATAATTAATTGCTTCGCTAGTTGAGGGATTGCTTTTGCTACCTGGCGACGATAAATCTGATCTAGACTCCCAAAGGGAGAGTCCATAACAATGGGAAAAGTACTGCTGTCGTAACCCATCAGAGTATTGCTTTGGCGACTCTGTCTGACACGATCAATGATTCCTCCGATAAAGGACAAACTCAAAATTTGGTTTTCTCCTGTTGATGCTGCCACAGGTGCTTCGATCCCTGAGGTGTTTTTCACTAAAGTTAGCTTATAGTCACTGCTCAATTTGGGAATGTAAGGAGTAAAAGAGATAAAGCTAAATATTTCTTGTACTTTTTGTTCTAAAGCCAGACGAAACTGATGCTCTAAGCGATTTCTGACTTGATTTAAGCGATCGCACCCATCCTCTGTAACTCTGATTCGTTTTTGCGCTAGTTTTTGTTTGCTCTGGGTTAATTGATGTCGCGCAATTTTCTGACTTAGTTTGTTTAATTGGTTTGAGCGATCGCGTTGCTGTTGCTGGTTTTCTCCCTGCTCTAAAATGAGACTTTTAATTGTCTGTTCAATATTTTCGATATTTTGCTGTAGGGTTTGGGTATCTCGATGGGGATAGTTTTTGAGCTGTCGATTTGCTTGCTCTATTTCGGCTTCGATACGGTTTAGCTCTAGGTATTGATGTTTGATTTCTGCCTGTTGTCGATCTAATTCTCGCCAAAAATCATCTGCTTGAGACTCTATTTTAGTTACCTGAGTTTCTAAGCGAATTACTGATTCTTCCACATTTTTAATTTCAACTTTCTTCAGCCAAGATTTGACGTTATGGTAGGCATCACTATCAGGGGTCAAAACCTCCCCACATAAGCACTGTTGCTCGGTTAATAGCTGTTGAATAAATTCTTGTTTCAGCCCACTAAAAAGTTGACCGCGATCGCGTAATGTCTGTAATAAATCAAAAAAACTAGTAGTGATTCCAGGGAGAAAAACGAGGTGACTATCTTGGGATAATATTTTTTTGAGTTGGGTTTTGCTGTGAATAATGTCTTGTTTCAGTGACTTTTGCTGCTTGAGGAGTTTCAGCTTCTGCTTTTGAATTTGATCTGCGCCACTTATATCTAATAACTGTCGGGATAAATTAGCTTTTCGTTGTTCAAACCCAGTTATTTCCTGAATAATTTCCGTTAGACGTTGAGCGATTCCTTCAATTTCTTGTTCTAAATTTATTTGCTCTTGTAATAGTTGTTTAGTTTGAGGATCTCCTAATTCTTGTAATTCCTCTTGCAAACTTCTTTTCGCTTTTTTTAAATGGTCGATCGCCCGATCCAGAATTTTAACCCCCAGCAACTCCTTGGTATCTTCGGCAATATTGGCGTTGTTATGCTGACGAAAAAAACCATCAATTCTTTCTCCATCAAAGAAAAAATATTGATGTAAGCTAGCGGGTAAGATGCGGTTAATAATATCTTCAGGAGCTTCTAAAGGTGGATACCAACGTCCATCATCTCCTGCAACCAACATAAATAACTTAGTTGGACTATACTGCACCTCTTGTTGAGCATCCTTATTACCATAACATTTGCGCTTTATCTGATAGAGCAGGCGATCGCAAGAAAACTGTAACTCCACCCAGCATTCCACTGCTTGCTCTGATCTAGCTTCGGCGATCGCTCTTTGATTGATTAATAATTCAGGAGAGGCAAAAGCGGCAGTAAACTTTTCATAGAGTACCCAGGTAAAGGCATTGAGAATCGAAGTTTTACCTGCACCATTATTGCCGTAAATAACTGTAGTGTTTTTTTCTCCGCTGGCAAACTTAATTTGTGGTGTCTTGCCATAAAATTGCCGAAAGTTACATAGTTGCAGATAATTTAGTTTCATTGCACAACTTGCT
>CALLPS010000428.1 GCA_938015355.1 uncultured Pleurocapsa sp. | reverse complement strand
GTTTCCACATAGAAAGAAGGATCTTCTTGCACCATCTTGCTTAATGCCACACCCATTTTCTCAGAAGCACCTTTGTTCATTGGTGTTACGGCGATCGAGATTACAGGGTCAGGGAAGACCATCGGCTCAAGAGTTGCTGGATTTTTGGGATCACAGAGAGTATGTCCAGTTTGAATATTTTTCAAACCAACGATCGCAATAATATCCCCTGCTTGGGCAGTGTCAATTTCTTCACGAGAATCAGCATGCATTTCGACCATCCGTCCGACACGCTCAGTTTTACCCGTAGCCGTATCTAGAACAGATTCACCTTTATTTAAGGTACCAGAATAGATCCGAGTAAAGGTTAATGCCCCATAACGATCATCCATGATTTTAAATGCCAAAGCACGGAAAGGTCCTTCAGGGTCAACAATGGCATATTCTCCAGTTTCGTTACCGTCTAAGTCAACTTCAGGCTGTGGTGGAACTTCTGTCGGGTTCGGTAGATAGTCTACTACCGCATCTAAGACATTCTGTACCCCTTTATTTTTAAAGGAAGAACCACAGTAAGTGGGGAAGAAAGCCAACTCACGAGTACCTCGACGAATACATGACTTGATTTCGTCAATAGAAAGCTCTTCCCCTTCCAGATATTTTTCCATCAAATCATCGTCTTGTTCCACCGCAGTTTCAATTAACTGCTCACGATACATTTCAACATCGTCAGCCATGTCCGCAGGAACATCTTTAATTTCGTAGCTGTCTGGATCTCCCGATTCATCCCAAACCCAAGCCTTGCGGGTGAGTAGATCAACTACCCCAACGAAATCGTTTTCGATACCAATAGGCAATACCATAACTAAAGGAGTCGCCGCCAGAATTTCTTTAACTTGTTTACATACGCTATAGAAATCAGCACCAGTACGGTCTAACTTATTGACATAAATAATTCGTGCTACTTTAGAATCGTTAGCATAACGCCAGTTAGTTTCCGACTGAGGCTCCACCCCACCCGAACCACAGAACACACCAACACCACCGTCAAGCACTTTCAAAGAACGGTAAACTTCAATTGTGAAATCTACGTGACCAGGAGTATCAATGATGTTTAGCTGATGGTCTTTCCAGAAACAGCTTGTCGCAGCTGACTGGATCGTAATACCTCGTTCTTTTTCCTGATCCATGAAGTCAGTTGTTGCTTCTCCATCATGTACCTCACCGATTTTGTGACTTTTACCAGTAAGCTTGAGGATTCTTTCAGTGGTTGTTGTTTTACCAGCATCCACGTGAGCGAAGATGCCGATGTTCCGATATCGAGTAAGGTCTTTCATTTTTGTCTATATACTTGTTTTATTACCAACCTCACATTTGCGGAGTTTACCCAGGGGGTAATCATCGTTTAAGTGCTATTTAATGAGGTCATTGATTTGTTGTAGATCTAACCACGGAGGGTTTGGATTTCAACCGTCTTAGAAATGTTGTGCTACCAATCTAATTTCTGATGGCAACGATGCTTATTATAATGCTAATTGTTAAATAATGATAAGATACCTGCTTTGATGGGTATTCTTAAGAACTACCTTGGTAGCCAGGGGATTTCCCAACTCTACAGCGAGCACCTTAACAGTTTATTTCGGTAACTAGCATCAAGCATTAAGTTTGGTTGCTGATTCAGCCACTGCTATATCTATCGGTTAAATAGACATACTGAGATATCTCATCCTTTATTAAAATAATCTGCTTCTAATCTTTGCCTAAAGAGTTGATTAGGGTTTGATGACTATTTACTTGTCAATGGCTGTGTCTAGATATTCATTGTCCCTTGCTTCTGAGGAGAGAGGCTGTTTTTTGATACATCAATTAGTATAGCTTGTTGTTTTCAAATTTTACGGTACGGCGATCGCAATGCAGAACTATTATGACTGAACGGAGTATTTTAGAGCAATTGAAAATCTGAAATTAGCTAATGATTTAGATGAGTAGATCGAAGATTTTCTGAAACACTATCTCGATTAGAACTAGTTTCAGCCAAGACCTTGCTTTGGATGATGGGCTTGTGCGAGGCTAGAAGAATTTAGCAGTAGATAGTTTAGATACCTACACCTTCCTGGAGATAATTACACTATGATCCGAGAGTCTCAGGTTCGTATTTTGACCCAATAGCTAGATGCTTGTTTAATGAAAGAAATGATTTTGAAACAATGAAATTAAAATTATCATTGCCCAAGTTTAACCAAATTCTCTTTTTACTCTTACTGTTTATTTTTATTTATGCCCCACCTTTTGATTTTATTCCTCTGGGTATCAATAAACTAATTGCTCCCTTAGCTTTAGTCGGCTTGCTATTTTTTTTTAAAAGTGCAACTGTAAAAATCTTGCGGCAGAAGCATCTGTTCATCGGCATTTGTTTGCTTATAGTGTCGATTATCTATGCTTTTATTATGGATATTTCGACTATCTATCCAACTAATTTTGCCTTTACCCAGAAAAATACCTTTAGCCAAGCAATGATCTTGATTGAGGTCTTGCCCATTACTTTATTTCTATGTGTGTTTGGCATTCGTAAGTTAAAACTATCTTTTCCTAACCTCTTGAGTAATTTGGTAATAGTTGCCACAATACAGTCATTGATGGCGATAGTTATGCTGTTATTGCCTGATTTAAGGATGTTTGTCCTCACAACTATTCTTAACTATGATCTTGCCACGGACAAAATATTTAGACCTGATTTATATGTATTTCGTAGCTTTGGTTTCAGTCAAGATATCTTATTTTCTCTATCCGTTGTCCAGGGGATAGCAGTGGGCTGTATTCTAAGTCTTTGTTTATTTAACTTTAGGAAATATAAGTATTCCTTAGTCCTAATTCTTCCCTTATTACTATCAATAGCCTTAAATGCCAGAATCGGTTTTTTTGCTATTATTATGTTTCTTGTAAGTACTTTAATCTTTAATTTATTTAAACTAAGAATTTATCTCTTATCAAAGTTTATTTTATTCGCGGCAATTAGTAGTCTCTTTATTTATCTCTTTGTCATTAATCTCGGATTCTTTTTAGAGTTTGATATCGAGAAAAATATTAACTGGGCATCGGAAATTTTTGTTCAAGGGAAGAATTTTGCCCAAGGAGAAACTTCAAATACGGGAAATTTTGGTAAAATTCAACGAAAACACCTGCATTTACCAGAATCTAGCTCAGGTAGAATATTTGGCGAGGGTCGATATGTTTTTAATAATGCCAAGCAGTCTGTAGTCTCAGATGCGGGTTATGTGCGCCGAATCTACTTTGGTGGCTATATATATTCTTTGCTAGCTTATAGTGCTTTAATCTATATTTTTATTGGTAGTCAAGGAAAAAGACAGCAGGATGCTTTCAAGCCTTTGTTTTATTCTCTAATATTGACGGCTTTGATATCCCAAATCAAGGGAGATATCTTTTTACCCATTCCTGGCTTTAGAATGATTCTTTTAATCTTTTTGTTTGCCATTAGTGAGCGTCGTTTAAGCCAGCCTGTCAATTCTCGAATTAATAGTAGATTTATTCCTTGGTATCCCCATGAAACCCAAAATTTTAGACCCTAATTTTGCCACAACACGTCTGGTTATCCC
>CALLPS010000427.1 GCA_938015355.1 uncultured Pleurocapsa sp. | reverse complement strand
CTTGAGAACTACCATTTCTGCCCTTAGCTATGCGCTTTTCATAGATTTCCTGGGCTTTAAGTTGCTGAAGCTCTTGGGGAATAGACATAGCATTAAGGATTTATGTTATTAGATGGTGCTACCTGCTAGATGGTGCTACCTACTACCTATTACCCTACTACCTAATCTAACTCATGATGTCCTTCCGCAATTAGCTTCGGTTTAATGTAGAGATTTTCTAGCAGTACTCCCATTCCGGCAATCCATGGCGGGACAATTAATGCTCCAATAATTCCCAACACTTGCGCTCCTCCTAACACCGCCAACAATTGATATAGAGGGGAGACTTTAACCGAGTTACCCACCAAGAGAGGATCTAAAACGTAAGTTTCTACATTTTGGACAATTACAAACAGCAGTAACACCCAGAAAACGGTAAGTCCTCCCTGAGAAGTTGCCACAATTAAAGCAGGAATTGACCCTAAAACTGGGCCAAAAAAAGGAATTAGGTTAGTAAATCCAGCAATCACTCCTAAACCCAAAGCCAACTCTGATAAGCCTAAAAATTTCAGGCTCACCGTAATGACTACTCCCAAAATACTGGAAACCAGAATTCTGCCCTGGATATAGCCTCCCATTCTTTTCCCTACTGGGGTAATTTGGAGGGCTAAACGTTTATTCCAAGGTTGGGGGAAAAGGTTAATAATATCTTCCAAGAGTTGTTTAGACGCGGAAAGCATATATGCCGAAAGTAGTAGAGCTAATAAAGTACTGAGGACACTACCAATAATACCTCTAGTAACACTATAGGAACGAACGACTAACTGCTGACTCGAACGAATTGCCCAGGAGGTTAATCCTTGCACATCTAACACCTGATTAATCATATCTGTGGCACCTGTTTCTCTCATGCCAAAACGCAGAATTATGTCCGACAAAAGCGATCGCAATGCTTCAATATAACTGGGAAATTTACCAATTAAAATTTGAATTTGCTGCACTACCGTCGGCCCCACAATCAGTCCAAATCCCGTTAGAGTAGCAATTAAAGCTGCATAAACAATTAACACCGCGAGAAATCTGGGTATTCCTACATTTTGAGTTGCATTGACAATGGGGGCTAATGTCGCTGACAGCACCACAGAAATCATTAGAATCACAATTAAACTCCTCAACTGCCACAAGAGAATTAACAGTAGAGGTAGAGTAACAAGCAGAACAATATTGGTTAAAGAGATCGAAATCCGTCTACTATTCATTTTTTGTCTAAAAAATCCCGTAATTAAACTAGGGATAGTTCGATTGTCTCACCCGATTGCGGATCAATCGCTTTAGTTGTCAGCTGATGTTGTTGTAACAGGTGATTAAATTCTGCTACTGTACCTTCTGCTTTCAAAATTGACATAACCAATCCCTTAAAATCAATATCCCCTCCCGCAGCAGTCCCTAAAATCACTTGGGGCTTTAACCACTGACAAAGTTTAAGTGCTGTTGACTGTCCTTTGATCACCGCACCGACCAAGGGTAGTTTGAGATTAATTAAGGGGGTGATAACCACATCAATAGAGGTTTCTGACTTCAGTGACTCGGAATGATATCCGTGGGGCTCATAATAAATATTTTTACCAGATGCCAAACCTTTGATGATGTAGCCATTTTCGACTAAAGTTGGACCAATGGGAGAGCCTGGAATAGCCTTAATCTCTATATATTCCAGCTTAAAACTTGACCCATGATCCAGAGTAGTTATTGTCTTGTATCCTAGTTCAGTGGCTACCTTCGCTGCGTTAGGAGAAGCGACCACAGGAATATTTTTATCAAGCTGTTTCAAAGTAGGAGGGTGGGCATGATCTTCTAGCCCTTGGGATAGTAAAATTAGGTCAATATTCTCAGGAATTGGCTGAGGATTATTTTTTTTACCTTCAAATAGCCAGGGAAGATTGCCAAAGGTTAATTTACCCACTAACCAGGGATCAAGCAAAATCCTCTTGCCATCAATCTCTATCAGCCAGGAATTGCTATCGAAATAAGTAAGATTCATGATTGTTGTTTTCTAGCCACTTTACTTAATTATTGTAAATATTTATTTTGTTGATGAAGATCGATAATTATTACTCTTTCCCAGTAAAATTTAGATGTGAGTATTCACTTAAAAATATCGTTCGACTTAATAAATTAAAATTTCAGAGCAAGAAGGTTTTATGATTTACGATCAACAGACTGTTAGTCAAACTAAGACAGTTCTGCAAGCAGAAAACGTCAACGTGTATTATGGCGATTTTTTAGCAGTAAAAGGTATTTATTTAGATATTCCTGAAAATCGAGTTACTGCCTTTATTGGTCCATCTGGTTGTGGGAAAAGCACCCTCTTACGATGTTATAACCGCCTCAATGATTTAATTCCTATTTTTCGCCTGGAAGGATTGGTTACCTACAACAATCAAAATCTCTACGGCAAAGATATCGATCCCGTCCAGGTACGGCGCAAAATTGGTATGGTTTTCCAAAGACCAAATCCTTTCCCCAAGTCTATTTATGACAATATTGCTTTTGGTGCCAGAATCAACGGTTACAAGGGTAACATGGATGAATTAGTAGAGCGATCGCTCCGTGGTGCCGCCTTGTGGGATGAAGTTAAGGACAAACTCAAACAAAGTGGGTTGGCCCTCAGTGGTGGACAGCAGCAAAGATTGTGTATTGCCAGGACTATTGCCCTCCAACCTGATATCGTATTGATGGATGAACCCTGCTCGGCATTAGATCCCATTTCAACTCTCAAAGTGGAAGAATTAATCCATAAACTAAAAGAAAATTACACCATTGTCATCGTTACTCATAACATGCAACAGGCTTCACGAGTCGCAGATTATACTGGCTTTTTTAACGTTACTGAAGTAGAAGGAGGAAATCGTCAGGGTTATCTAGCAGAATTTGCCCCGACAGAAGAGATTTTCCAAAATCCTCAAGAAGAAGCCACTCAGCAGTATGTGAGCGGACGTTTTGGTTAATGTGCTATTAAATTTATCAGCGCATAATTTGCATAACTATTTAAAAAGTATCAAAACTAAGATTAGAGGAGTTTCCCGTTAGAAAAACCCTCTCCTGGTCAATTTCTTGATAGGATAAATTGAACTTGGGATCGTTACAATTAAAATTTATGTTTTCAAAAAAATACTTATCTCGTCTATTAGCTTTAGTTTTAGTAGTTGCTATTAGCTTAATGGGCTGTACTTCTAATCCATCTGGATTATCTGGGAACTACCGCGAAGATACTTTGGTAGTACTGGAGAATTTAAGAACTGCAATTGATTTACCTGATGATGCTACGAATAAGAAAGAATTAATTACCTTGGTACGTCGTCAAATTAGCGATTATGCTTCCCGCTATCGTCGTAATTCTCAAACCTCTGGATTGAGATCCTTTACAACAATGCAAACTGCATTAAATGCGGTCGCGGGGTACTATAGTTCTTACGGCAATCGTCCCTTAACAGAAAAGCTTAAAAAGCGTTTGGGTCAAGAATTTAGACAGGTAGAAATTTCTTTAAAACGCGGCGTATAGTTTGGCATTGAGCCAAGA
>CALLPS010000426.1 GCA_938015355.1 uncultured Pleurocapsa sp. | reverse complement strand
CCTGGGTTTTGATGAGGGAACCCCTACCAGACAATTTGCAGAAAATTCTCGATGAACAAGAGAAAGCTGAGGCTAAAACTAACAGAGAAGCTTTACCATTTGAGCACAAGCGTTCTAAGAAGAAAAAAGAAAAAACTTCAGGTTAACAACCATCAACTATTGTGGAAAATCAATTAAGTTCAGGACAAGAATGGTTACAGCAGCTATTAGATCTTATGGGTCTAGCTGCTGAAGTTAAGACGGAGGGTTTTGAGACAGTTAAGGCTGATTCTAGCTCTATCTGGTTAAATATTGAAAATAATGAATTTACCTCTGAACAAAAACAGCAGCTAGTTGGTCATAAGGGAGAAAGAATTGATGCAATTCAGTATCTGGCTAATACTATTCTCAATTTAGATCAAGATGAAGCAACACAAAACTCTTTTGTAGTTGAACTAGATGGTTACAGAGTTAAACGCAATCAAGAGTTAGCTACTTTGACCGAAGAGGCGATTTCTCAAGTGCAGTCAACTAGAGAAGAAGTAGAAATACCTGGTTTGTCTTCAGCAGAACGCAAGCAAATTCATTCTTTACTAGAAGATGTTGAAGGTTTATCCACGGAAAGTCGTGGTCAAGAGCCTGAGAGAAAGTTAGTGGTAATCCCTCAATAGTCCTATTCTCAAACTACAGGTTCATTCTCACTATTGCGTCATCAATAGATAAATAATGGAAGCGATTTATATTCCACATCTCCTTAAAGCGCCAAAAAGAACAGTCGAGGTTATTGTCGATCAGACTATTGCTGGTTTAGATACTTTAGTTCCTGTAAAAGGAACAGTTATCGTCCGCCATGGAAGCAATTTTTTGGAGATAAGCTCCCAAGCGGAGACAATTACTACTTTAGTTTGCGATCGCTGTTTACAACATTATAATCATCGTTTGATGATCGACACATCTGAGTTGATCTGGCTGGAATCTGAATTGGAAAACATTGAGGATATTCCCACAGAGCGAGAGGTTTTGCTGGAAGATTTGTCGGAAACCTTACCCCCTAATGGTCATTTTGACCCAGAAGCCTGGCTTTTTGAGCAGCTATCTCTTACTTTACCTCTGAGAAAAGTCTGTGGTGATAACTGTCCAGGAGTAGCTGTAGAATCTATTGCAGAAGATAGTCATATTGATAGTCGGTGGTCTTCTTTGGCTATCTTGAAAGAACAACTAAAGAACGATTAAGGACTACTTTGGGAAAGTTACTAACGCCTATTTTATCATAAAGTTTTAAGCTCTAAGCTCTAAGCTCTAAGCCTTTTAACAGATCAGACAAGGCAGATCAATAATGGCAAACATTAAACCCTGGCAGATAATAGTATTAGTATTTCCGATCGCAGTTATCATCATTTTTCTGTTAATTGCAGCAGGTTCACAAATTCATGATTGGGGTATTAACTGGATTTGGGGGCTATTTATCTTAGTTTTTGCCCTCTGGCGCTGGTTATTGGTTAAATGGACTAAATCCCCCCTGGCGGAAATAGAGTCAGCCATAGAGGAGATTAACGACGAACTGGAAAGCCAAAATTCTGATTTAAATGTAGCCCCAGACAAAGCACAGCAAATCAATGTCTCTCTACAACAAATAATTGCTCAAACTAAGACAGATGAACCGATTTGGGAGGATTGGCAAACCTTCTGGCAACGGTGTTTAGCATTAGTTAGTGCGATCGCTCATGTCTATAATCCCCAAGTCAAACGTCCCCTACTTAATATCTATATTCCCCAGGCTTATGGTTTAATTCGCGGTACGGTAGATGACACGGATCGCATGATGCAGAAGTTATCCCCTGTCTTAAATCGCGTTTCTATTGCTCAGGGAATCGAAGCTTATGAAGTGTATCGGAAGTTAGAGCCTTC
This sequence comes from uncultured Pleurocapsa sp., assembly GCA_938015355.1. Classification (GTDB taxonomy): domain Bacteria; phylum Cyanobacteriota; class Cyanobacteriia; order Cyanobacteriales; family Xenococcaceae; genus Waterburya. The sequence goes on along the minus strand of CALLPS010000426.1, from coordinate 2,374 downwards.
CGCCCGAAAGTTAGGTCAGGTGTTCCAATGGTCGCAATGGTTGATTAATCCTGCCGCTGCTGCTGCTAAACAAGCCACCAAAAAATTTAATAATCAGGCAAACCAAGAATTATTACTTAATCTGGGTCAATTAATCCGAGAAGTGGCATTGAGAAATTTAGCGCAACAAGCGATCGCACTTTATGGGGATGAAACAATTGTTTTACCTGAAGTTGAGGCTAGTTCTACCTTACCTCAAGAGAAAACGAAAACCATCAAGGAGATTTTACAGTCGGTTACTACTGAGACGGAAGTTGCGCAACAACCTGTCAAAATAATTTTGGTGGGGCGTACTGGGGCGGGGAAAAGCAGTCTGATCAATACTCTGTTTCAGGCAGATCAAGCTGAAGTAGATGTCTTACCTAGTACGGATCAAGTTAAAAGTTATACTTGGCAAACTCCTTCTCAGGAAGTTCTTAATCTTTTGGATACTCCAGGTTATGAACAGGTCAACCGCCCCGAAATATGGGAACAAGTATTAGCATATGCCGCCACAGCAGATTTATTGTTGTTAGTTACTCCTGCCCTCGATCCCGCCCTGCAAATGGATTTGGATTTTCTGCAAGCATTAAAACAAGATTTACCAGATTTAAGTGCTGTGGGGATTGTGACTCAAGTAGATCGTTTACGTCCGATTCGAGAATGGAATCCACCCTATGATTGGCGGGAAGGTACTCAACCTAAAGAAAAATCAATCCGTGAGGCAACTATCTATCGTGCTGAACAACTAGGGAATATCTGTGATTTAATCTTACCTCTGGTTACGGCAGATCACACTAGTAATCGATCGCCTTGGAATGTCGAAGCCTTATCTTCAGAACTAATACAAGCGATCGCACCAGCCAAACAATTACGATTAGCACGGTTTCTGCGAGATATCGAAGTTCGGAGTACCGCCGCCGCCCAAATCATTGATCGTTATACTCGTCAGATGGCGACAACCCAGGGTTTAACTTCCTTCCTCAAGAGTCCGATTCTACAATTTATTTCCACCATGACTACAGGAAATTCTACTCTGGCTTATATTTTAGCGGAACAAATTCCCGTAGAACAAGCCCCCGTCGTCATTGGCAAACTGCAAATGGCTTATGAACTATATACTTTGCTGAGTGACGATCCCAATGTTAGTAATTTCGATTTGCGATCGCTCTGGTCTTTATTATTAGAGAATAATGATGCTGGTAACAATAATGTCTGGGCGTTTGGTCATACTTTAATCGAATACTGGACGAATAATCTCAATTCAGAACAGTTGCGCGATCGCTATAATTTTTACTTTAAGTAACTTAAACCTTACAATACACAAAATATTCGATAATGAATTTGGCTAAGTTCTTCTCGATAAAATATTGCTATTGAATGAGTATTTGAATGAATAATAATGCGATCGCGATCGCTCAAGTAATTATAAATTTAGTTTCTGTCTATTTTATTGCAGGTTTGATTTTTGCTATTCCATTTCTACTCTTTGGAGTTCAGAAACTTGATCAAAGTACCAAGTGGGATTGGGGATTCTGGCAAATATTTGATGGGATTGGGGTGAGGTTACTTATTTTGCCAGGAAGCTGTATCTTTTGGCCTCTATTTGCTATACGCTTATGGCGAAGAAAAGGTAAACCACTAGAAAGAAATGCCCACCGTAAACTAGCTAAAACTAATTAACAGTTACTAAGTTAAGTAGCTCCACGCTTTGATGCTAGTAATCAATAACCCATCCTAAGAATCATTAGGTTAGCTTACTCATTACTCATTACTCATTACTCATTACTCATTTATGATTCTAGAGCGAAGAAGAACCCATTTTTATAGCGTCATCACCTTAGCTTGTATCCTAACAGTAATTTTTCTCTGGGGTATTATAGCTCGTCCTATTTCTGATATTTCCAATGAATCTTTACCATTAACTTGGCAATCATCAGGACTTAATACGGTTAAAACTCCAACTAAAAAAACTATTAACAAGCAACTTTCGGCATCCATTAATCGTGGTGATTTTCCCAAAGTTTTGGCTAATAAAATTCAGCTTAATGTAGCTATTGATCCAAATTCAGCTAATATTACAAATAAATCAGTAGACCTATCTGTCTCACCTCAATCTGTCTTAAAATTTCCTGATCCTTTGCTCTATTGGCAACCTAGGTTGAGTGTCCCGACTGAAATCGATTCCTCTATGGTTTTACTAGGCTCTCTACCAGGGAATGCGAGCAATATTAAGCAAAAGCCGATTTATCATTTTGACTTACCTCCCCAAGCTGTACGTCAAGACGGTGCATTAGTGCTCTATAGTCAGGGGTACAATGCGATCGCAGGAGTATTTCCTTTTTGTTTCCATAAC
>CALLPS010000425.1 GCA_938015355.1 uncultured Pleurocapsa sp. | reverse complement strand
TATGAATTGCTTCTGCCAGATGTTGATGGGTAAAACGTACCTGTAGACGAATACCATCTCCCACAGGTTGTCCCATTTCCTGCTTCAGCATGGATAAGAAATTTCTTAAACGCTCTTCTACTCGACTAATAGCAATAATTGCTAGTAATTGTTGAGTTTTGATTAGGCGATCGCTAAATTGAGCTAAAAATTGCCTAGCTAAAGAAGGGTGTCTTAATACGTCATGAGAAGTATAGCGTTTGGCATAGACATCACAAAGAGCAACTGCACGATAGAGTGTCTGGTTTGGAATCCTATTCCCAAAAGTGCCGTTTGCCATGATCCAGCCTGAGATGATTTCGCTACCATCTTGTTGAACCCGACTGAGTTCCACAACTCCTCGATAAATCTGCCAAATCCCTGAATCTAAGACGGAAATTTCATCCCCTTCCTCAAATTGTTGTAAGGGTAATTCTCGCTCTCTTCGATCTAGACTCAAATCTAGACTTAAATTGGAGTTAGGCTTTTGACTCAGTAGCATGGTTTAAAGAGTTATGGTGAAGTGACTTCTTAACTCTTAGTTTAAGGACTAAAAGTAAACAGGAAATGAGGAGATGGTTAAGCTTTGAATATGTTATAGCGTTTCTCTATAATTCTAAACAAGTGCTATTAGCTTCAATCTTCTAAACAATCGGTCAATTAGTCATTAGTTTAACTCTTAGTTTCTAGTTTGTGGCTCTTAAATAATTGGCGATACTTTTTCTTGATCATCAAGAAAAAATCCATCCAAGCGATCGCAGGGGCATGAAAGAAGGTAAAAATAAAACCATCCTTAATCCTCTTTGTGTCTTTGCGTCTTTGCGAGAAATCTAAAAATTACACTTTAGAATGCAACCTAGTATGGGGTGGTGATAAATATTTAAAATATGATTGTTCAGAGATTAAATTGCTGAAATACCTGTTTCATGGGTTCTAATTCTAATTGTCTCATCAATATTAGAGACAAAAATTTTACCATCCCCAATTTCTCCTGTACGAGCAGCCAGGGATATCTGCTGAACTACAAGATCAACTACTTCATCTTCAATGACAGCTTCAATTTTAATTTTGGTAGCAAAATCAACTCGATATTCTGCACCTCGATAACGATTTGCGGCACCTTTTTTGTGTCCGAATGCTTTAATCTCAGAAATCGACATCCCAATAACTCCCGCCGAAACTAAGCTTAATTTGACATCATCGAGTTTGTGAGAATGAATAATTGCTTCAACTTTTTTCAACTAATTTTCCTCAAAAATATTATAGGTAGAATTTAAATACCATTGTCAGAACTTGCTAATATTGTAATCGTAGAAGTTTTCGCAGATATCCTCCAACTCAAGATCCGTAATCTGATCCTCGAAACTGAGAAAACCATAAGAAATCAACAAACTTAATCTTATGTTTTTCTCAATTGAGTAGTTATATAAGTCATTTACATTGTTCATTGTCAGGTTCTAAACCTAATCAATACAAATAAAAAAAGGACAATAATCAATTATGAGTGACACCATACAAATTGGTAGTGGCGAAAATTTTTTAATCAGTGAATCAATTGTCGCTCCCATCGGTCAGCCAGCAGTTGATATTAGCGGAGATAATGCCAGACTTAGTGTCAATGGAAACGGTTCCATCGCGGCTCCTGATGAGGGAAACACTGGAGTCTTATCCACTGGAAATGGGGTTGAGATCTCTAATTCAGGTGATATATCAGGTGCTTTTAACGGAATTAGTTCTTCTGGAGATAGTTTTACCTTAAGAAATAATGGAAACGGCGTAATTAGCTCTGATAGCCGTGCTGTTGATCTTACTGATGGTGATAACCTGACCGTAGTAAACTCGGGAAGTATTCTGGGGACAGGAAATCAACGTAATGGAACACTATATGTTGATGGAACTGTTGACAATCTCAACTTAACCAATTCTGGTGGTGGGATAATTGATGCGGGAGTAGGTAATATCGGCGATGGTCTTTCCGTTCAGGTTGGTGATGCTGGAGGAGATTTGATCAATGAGAGTATAAATGTTACTAACCGTGGTACTATCGCTGGTCGAGGACAAGCAGAGTTTGCGCCAGGAGAAGGTCGCTTGACAGCTAATGGTTCTAGTGGCGTACGTTTCTTTAATGGTTCTGGTGGAGAGCAAGCTAATATTAGCGGTGAATTTATCAACACTGGAACCATAACTTCAGAAGTCAATGTGGGCTTTTTAGGCGGTTTTGTCGTTGAAGATGGAGTTGGTTATCAAGGAACAATTCGCAACTCAGGTTTGATTAGTGGTCCTCGCAATGGTCTTTATATTGGTAATGCAGAACATCAACTAGTCATTGAAAATGAAGGAGGCGGAAGAATTGAATCTGGTAGTCGAGCGCTCAATCTTGATGGTGATAATGTAACTGTCAATAACCGCGGTTCTATTGTTGGGACTGGTGACCAAAGAAACGGAACTTTATATGTTGATGGAACTGGAGATAATATTTCGCTCAACAACATTGGCAGAGGGGTAATCGATGCTGGGGAGGGCAACTCTGGTAGCGGTATTTCAATCCAAGTCGGTGCTGCGGGGGTACTGAGCGATGGTGGAGATGATACGGAAACTTCTGTTGATGTGGTCAACAATGGCTTCATACAGGGTCGTGGAACTGAAAACGTCCCCGCAGGATTACGTCTATTCGTTGGTTCGGGTCTAGAAGCATCTACTTTTACTGGCAATATTACTAATGAAAGAAATGCAGTAATTGCTTCGGAACAAGATGCAGGGATTCTGATTGAAGAAGGCGTTACGTTTAATGGTCAGATTAACAATGAAGGTACAATTCGTGGTGGAAACGGTCTAGCGATTAATGCGGCTGGTGCTTTAGGCGATATCAGTCTGATTAACGGTAGTCAAGGTAATTTGGAGGGTGCTGTTGTCTTGGGTGAGGGGAACGATACCTTACTCAATAATAGTTCTGATGGCTTAAATATTACTGGAGGCGGTGGTAACGATATTCTGACAGGTGGTGCGGGAGTAAATACCTACGATTTTGCTCTTAGTTCGGGACAAGATACCATTACAGATTTTCAGACTAGTCAAGATGTCCTTGATCTGGGTGTATACTTCGGTGATGCCAATGAAGTGCTTGGTGTAACGACCCAAGTTGGCAATGATGCTTTCATTAATCTAGACGGTGATAATTCAATTACCCTAGCTAACCTTGAAGCTGGTGCTTTAACAGCAGACAACTTCTCTTTTAGTTAGTTGAAGGAAGTCGAATGAGAGAGGTTAAGGGATTTCTCAGCGTTGCTGATTTATAGAATCATCCCGAACTTCAGCAACGCCGATTTCTCTTAATCTTGCTCCACTCAATATTTTGGACTTATGAAAATATTTTCTTACTAAATATATTAATTATGAATACATCAGTTACTTCCACCTCTAAAAAGTTATATCCCCCAGGAGCATTAGTCTCTAATAAATCGAGAAAAAACTCTGTTGCTTTAGCGGAGCGCAAAACTGCCTCTCTTCGGACTCGTAATTTTGAACAGAATGTAATCTTACGCCCTTCTCCGAGATGGTCGAGGTTGACCATGAGCTGCATTATGGGTGTGACAGCATTTACTCTAATCTGGTCGAGATTTGCCACAATAGAGCAGGTAATTCCCGCCCAAGGTATCATCCAGCCTAGAGGAAAAATACAAGAGATCCAAGTTCCCACTAATGGGGTGCTAGAAGAAGTTAAGGTCAAAGAAGGACAGCGAGTTGAAAAAGGCGATGTCTTAATCGTTTTAGACTCAACGACCTCTCAGACACAGGTAGATTCTTTGAGCCAGGTACGCCAATCTTTGCAGCAGGAAAATAAGTTTTATCGAGCCTTGATGGCAGGGGAGATCGATACCAGAAATATTGATAGTGCGATCGCATCTTTAGAAATTCCCTCAGAAGTAGGTTATTTGACGCGCAACCGAACTGAACTCAAAGATGAAAATGAGCTGTTTAATAGCCTCCTAAGGGGCACTGAGGGCAGATTAAGTTTAGAGCAACAGGCAAGATTAGAGGCATCCCAAGCAGATCTTAGAGAAAGAACGGCATCAGCCAGACTAGAATTGGAACAAGTAGCAAAACAATTAGAACAAAACAAAATTCAGCTAGAAGATAGTCGCGCACAACTGGTTACAGCGCAGCAGAATTTACAGGAAATTATAGATCGTAATCAAGAAGCGAGAATACAAGCAGAAGCAAGTATCAAAATTGAGGAGGAAACTCTAACCGCAATTTTGCCTGTCTATGAAGAGGGAGGAATCTCTAGAATTCAAGTAGATCAGCAACGACAAAGAGTTAATGATCGCAATGCCGCTATGGTAGATGCTTTAAAACAAGGTAACTTAGAACGCGATCGACAGCAACAGCAAGCTACAACTTTGCAAGCGTCAATCAATCGTCATCTGAAGAAACTTGAATAATTAAAATGACATATATTATTAGGGGCAATAAAAACCCCTAATAATATATGTTTTGACTGTTGACTGAAACTACATTCCAGGAAGATTCAACCCGCTAGTAAGTTCTTCCATACGTCCACGCATCAAGTCTGTAGACTGGGCATAAGCCGACTGCATCGCTGCTGTGACAGATGTGGAAAGAGCTGCTGCATCTTGGGACATTGCATCGGGAGAGATTTCGACCCGAAGGGGCTCTTGATTACCACTCATGACT